>DATBRN010000271.1:0-8870 GCA_036560225.1 Pyrinomonadaceae bacterium
AGCCGACGACATAAAGCCATTTCAACGCGGCATCAACAGCATTCAATTGATGAACGATGGTAAGCGCTGGTGGATTGTGACGATCTTCTGGCAAGGTGAGGACGCGAAGACGCCGCTACCAGAGAAGTATTTGAAAAGATAGGGGAAAAGGGCCAAGGGAAAGGGGTAAACTGTGCGGCCACCCAAGAAATACAACTTGTCACCATTAGTTCGCCTTTACTTACTCTTTCCCCTTTACCCTTTCCCCTTTTCCCCCTGACTTCAATTCTCGTCGCCAAGCTGAAAGCGATCCGCCTCTGCCACCGCGCCGCACGGCAACAATTTCCGCCATGATTGCTAACGCAACTTCCTCCGGCGTGACCGCCCCGATGTCGAGCCCAACCGGAGCCCGCACCTTTTCAAGCTTTTCCTCTTCCGTTCCGCTTTTGCGCAGACGTTGCAGAACAATGTTCGTTCGGCGCTTGCTGCCAATTAGGCCAACATAGTCAGCGTCAATTGTCATTGCAGCTCGCAGGCATTGCTCATCTTCGCTGTGCCCGCGCGTGACGATTGCGATACTCACGCCGTGTCCGTTGCCAACCGCTGCTTGCACAGCGTCAGACCAACTCAAGGCGGCCAGTAATTCAATTCCTCGATCAGCGAAATGCTCGCGCTTAACAAATTCGGCGCGATCGTCAATCAACGTAGCCCGATAACCCATTAGGCTCGCAAGTTTTGCTAGAGCTGCTCCGACATGGCCTGCGCCACAGATCACCAGTCGTGGCTCAGGTTGGATTCGTTCGAAAAGAATCTGCGCCTCGCCCCACTCGACAAGTGCCGGTGCAAACTCTTTGACTTGAATGACGCGGGTTTCAGTTTTCGATTCGAGAAACGCAGCCGCGTACGCAACGACCGCATTATCAAGCGCTTCATTCCCTAAGCTGCCCACTGTCGTACCCGAAGTTTCTGAGTTACCGACCAGAAGTTTTGTGCCGACGTTGGCGGCGGGATTTGTCGCAGCTTCGATTAACGTGGTGAGAACGGCGATCGAACCCTCTTGAAGTATTCGTGAGACGGCTTCCGGGATCGAATCAGAGCGCACTCTGTTTTCCGTGGTTTCGATGGAGGGCATTGCTTCAATTCAGCGAGGCGCTCTTTTCCGTCCACTCAGTGGCCTTCCCTCAAGAGCAACGCCGGGTCACTTGAGAGTGGAAGTTTTGGTTAAGCCAACTGCCGCTGCGGCCCGTCGCAGAAGCCACCAGGGACCGACGAGCAAGTATATCGGGTTTCTAAAGAACGCCGGACGATTGCCTTCAATGAGATGGCCGATGAGCTGAAGCGCCCAACCAACCACAAACAGCGCGAGCGCCCACCGCCAGTTAAAGAAAAAGATCGGCAACGAAATGACAATTAGCGGTATACCGATGCTGTGCGTCAGCCTGTTTAGAGGGTGCTGGTGCTTGGCTTTGTAGTTTTCGATGAAGGATTCCGCCATTTGATTTAGCCAGTGCGACAAAACCTAAGGAGGTTCTGATTAAGTGTGTGCGGTTCGCATGGCGTTCTGTGCTTTCAAGCTGAGTGTTACCGACACAGCCGGGGCAAGCCCACCTTCCTTACCCAGAGACTCTTCAACTAGCTCGATATTTTTACCCTTGAAAGCCTGTCAATCAAGAATCAGAGCTCAATTCCAGTAAGCTCATGGTCGGGAAGGTGGGCTTGCCCCCGCTCTCGAGGAAAACTCATCACACGAACAGTTAGCGGAACATTTATTTTTGGGCCCAGACATCTATGAAGATGTCCATCGTACCGCCGCAGACCATTCCTTCTTCGCTCGCTTCCTCGGCGGTTAAAGAGAAGTGATGCAGGGCAGACTTGGCCGAGTGCATTGCTTCGCGTGCTTCAGCCCACACCTCCGCCTCGACGCAACCGCCACCGACCGTGCCCGCCACTTCGCCGTTCTCAAAGAAAAGCATTTTGGCGCCGCGCTGCTGCGGCGTGGAGCCGCGCGTACGGGCGACGGTGGCGACTACCACTCGCTCCCCACGTTCATTGGCTTCAGTAATTGCCCGGTAGAGATCTCTTTGTGCGATCGTTCCCATGAATTACACTACTCAGGCTTAGCTTTTTTTGGTTCTGTGTTTGCCCCCGACGGTTCTTGCTGTGCCTGCTGCACCTCGATTTTTCGACGCAAGGCATCGACTTCAGCGTCAGCAGTGGTGACCGAAGTCGCTAAACGCGCGCGGCTGTTTTCCAGTATCTTGATCTGTGCCTGCACACGTGAACGCTCATTTTCAAGTGCTCGCCGGCGAGCATCGCGCGCTTCTTCTGGATGTACCGTGCCATAGCCTGCTGCGCGCTCGATACTCTCGGGTCTTAGTTCGTACTCGATCTGCTCAATCTTTCCCTGCAAATCCGCCAGCTTGCTCTCAACATCTAATTGCTGCGAGCGCAAACTCTCAGCCCGTTGTTCGGCGCGGGTCAGCCGCTCCATATCGATAAGCGTGCGATCATTCTGCTGCATCTGCGTCAACTTATCGTTTAGCCGGTCCACCTGATTTGAGAGCGCGTTAATTGTCTGCTGCATGTCCGCATCTTTGGTTGAGCTGTTGCTCTTTTTCGGCTGGGTGCTCTCACCGGTCTCTTCATTCACGCTCTGATCGGCGGTACTGATGATCCTCTCAGTTTCTCCCCCGCTGGATTGCTCAGCCCCGGCCGGCGCTATGGCAGGATTCTTAATTACCGGCCTCACTGCCACTGGTCTCTTAACGCGCTTTGCCCGACGCTTCCGGCGACGTTGAGCGTCCGCGTCAAGCGAACAAACGCTGAGCGCAATCAGAACTGCCAACAGAAACGAACTATAACGAATGAATCTACTTTTCATACCAAACACCTCAAATACCGGCCCGAACCGCCTGTCCTCAAGATACCGCTCTAAAGAGATGCGTTCAAGCCGCACTAAGCTGCTTTTAGTTACACGGCAGGCCGTGCTCCGGGTTCCTCAAACTGGCGCTTGCTTCACTGTAGGTTCTCGATGGTTTGATTAAGTTGCGTAGTTCGCTGGGCGAGATCGGCGATACGGGCGCGAACTTCGGTAACCTTCTCGGCGGGCGCCCGGTCAGCAAATTGAGGATTCGCGAGTTGCGCCTCGAGCTTGGACGACTCAGCCGCAAGTTTCTCTTTCTCCTTTTTGAGCCGCTGACGTTCCTGTCCAAAATCTATCAAACCGGCCAGCGGCACTGCGACTTCGGCGCCGCCAACCAAAACTGCTGTTGCTGATGCCCGCGGGGCTTCAAGCTTCTCTTTTACAGAGACTTCCGCAGCACGGACCAGGCGGGTGATCTGGTTCTTGTTTGCGGAGAACACTGCCCGCAACCTATCGTCCGGCGATCCAATCAACACCGGAACCGGTTCGCTCGGTTTTATGTTCATCTCCGAACGAATGTTACGCACGCGCGAGATCAGATCGATAAGCGCCTGCATTTCCCACTCAACGGCGTCGTTAATCAAATTTGGTTCGACCTCCGGGTACGACGACAACATGATTGTGGGTTCCGCGTGCTGGTAGGCCGGATGCAACAGGTTCTTGTCTCGACCGGGAAGCTGCTGCCAGAGTTCTTCAGTGATGTAAGGCATAAAGGGATGCAGCAAGCGCAGCGCGTGCTCGAGCACGGTCAGCAAGCGTGTGCGCGCAGCAGTCCTTTGCGGCGTTGCTTCCTCTCCGATGACATCCGCCTTGGTGAGTTCGATGTACCAGTCGCAGAAGTCGTCCCAAAAGAAGTGATAGAGAGTTTGCACAGCCTCGTGAAATTGATAATCGGCCAACGCTTCGCGCACATCCTGAGTCGTCTTGTTGAGACGCGATAGTATCCAGCGGTCATGAAGGGCCAACCCAGCATCCGCGACCTTCAGCGTTTCAGGATCGACCGTGGCGCCTTCGGAATTCATCAAAGCGAAGCGCGCGGCGTTCCAGATCTTATTGGCAAAGTTTCGATACGACTCGACCTGTTTGTCGTTCCAGCGAATATCTGTGCTGCCTACTGAAGCGAGTTTCAGGCGCGTCGCGTCCACACCATACTTGTCAAAAACTTCGAGCGGATCGATGCCGTTCATCTTTGTCTTCGACATGCGTTGGCCGTGAACATCGAGAATCGTGCCTGTAACGAAAACATCAGCGAACGGCTCGCGCCCCATAAACTTCAATCCCATCATCACCATTCGCGAAACCCACAGGAAGATAATGTCGCGGCCGGTCATGAGTACCGAAGTTGGATAAAACGTATCAAGGTCTTTCGTCTTAGCCGGCCAACCCATTGCCGAGAAGGGCCAAAGCTGCGAAGAGAACCAGGTATCGAGTACGTCGGGATCCTGGGTTAGTTCAGTGGTTCCCGCTTTTTCCCTCGCATCTTCTTCCGACCGTGCGACGATAACTTCGCCGTCCCTGGTATACCAGGCAGGAATTTGATGGCCCCACCAGAGCTGCCGCGAAAGGGTCCAGTCGCGCAGGTTTTCAAGCCAGTTTGAATAGACCTTCTCGTAAGGTACCTCCGGCACAAACTGCGGCAGCTTCTTATCGGCTAACAACCTGAGCGCCTCGTCTCGCAACTCCTCCATTCGCAGAAACCACTGCGTGGAGATCAAAGGCTCGATGACCGTCTTGCAACGCTCGCACTTTGAAATTGAGAACTCGTAGTCAACCACCTTTTCCAGCAAGCCCAACTCTTCAAACTTCTCGACGACCTTCGTGCGCGCTTTGTAACGATCCAGACCGGTAAACTCAGCGCCGGCAGCATCTGTCATCTTTGCCAGGCTATCGATTACAACCACTTGTTCAAGGTTGTGGCGTACACCCATCTCGTAGTCGTTGGGATCGTGGGCCGGCGTTACCTTCACGACGCCGGTGCCAAACTCAGGATCGACAAACTCATCCGCAATCACC
This sequence comes from Pyrinomonadaceae bacterium, assembly GCA_036560225.1. Lineage (GTDB taxonomy): Bacteria > Acidobacteriota > Blastocatellia > Pyrinomonadales > Pyrinomonadaceae > PSRF01. Next base: position 4,916 of record DATBRN010000271.1, read on the forward strand.
GGAATCTCACGGTTCGTGAGTGGCAGCAGCAGCGTCTTTCCAACGAGATCGCGGTAGCGCTCGTCCTTCGGGTTAACGGCAACTGCGGTATCGCCGAGCATCGTTTCGGGGCGCGTGGTCGCTACAGTTACGCTTCCGTTTCCATCTTTGGTCGGATAGCGAAGGTAATAGAGCTTTCCGGCTTGCGGGACCTTCTCCACCTCGAGATCGGAAAGCACGGTCTGGTCGCTTGGGCACCAATTGACGATGCGATTACCGCGGTAGATCATCCCTTCGTCATAGAGAGTCACAAAGACTTCTCTAACAGCCTGGGACAAGTCTTCATCCATAGTGAACTTTTCACGCGACCAATCGACTGAGACGCCCTCACGCCGCATCTGCTGTGTGATTTGACCGCCGGATTCGCTCTTCCATTTCCAAACCCGTTCCACAAACTTTTCGCGGCCCAGCTCGTGCCGGTTGGTGCCTTCTTTCTTCAACTCGCGTGTCACCACCAACTGCGTGGAGATCCCGGCATGGTCCGTCCCAGGTAACCAGAGCGTTCTATAGCCGCACATGCGTTTATAACGCGTGACCACATCCATCATGGTGTGCTGTAGCGCGTGGCCCATGTGTAGCGAGCCGGTCACGTTTGGCGGCGGAATTACAATTGAAAAGGTGGGCGCCTTCTCGTCGCGGTTAATCTCCGGCGCAAAACATCCTTGCTTCTCCCAACGCTCGTAGTGGTGCTGCTCCGCCTGTTTGGGGTCGTATTGTTTAGGGATTTCCATCTGTGGCTTTGCTATTTAGACTTCAAGGTAAAACTACATTGTAAGCCAAAGCGAAAGGATTTCCATCTGCGCAATGATTGTAGGGGTGGCACTCCGTGGCCCCCCTTGGTTGATTGCGACATGCTTCGAGAGTAACTGTCAACGCGCCGAGGGGCGGCCACGGAGGGCCACCCCTACAACCTGACACGCAAGTGTGCCAAAAACAAACGAGCAGGCAACCTTGCGGCGCCTGCTCTGCGGTTTCAACTTTTGCAACTAATTAAGAGCTCTTCTCTTCCAGTTGCCGCTTAATCAAGAGTTCAGCGAGCTGGGGTACGACTTCCCATGCTATTTCCTGCACAACCTTTTCCGACAATTGCTCGACTGCACGACGTGCTATGGCGTCAATCATCTCCGGCGAGAGCTGCTGTGGCGACACGCCGGTTGGAGACGCGGTCGTTGCCGGCGAATATGGTTCGGCCGCAACCCCGCCAACGTGAGGCTGCTCCATTGACGTTCCTACTTCGCGCCCTTCCGGCACGGTCTCCTGGGCCGCCTGCGCTATCTCTCGGGGAAACTCCTCAGTAGTTGCCATTTGTTCTGGCGTTGCGGCGGGTGCTCCATCGCTTGGCGGTGCCACTGACCAGTTGGGACCCACCACGCTCGGCTCGGCAGTGGCGACTGACTTATATGCATCCCGACTGCGAAACGCAGATGACTGAAATGCGGGGTCCGCCGGTGAAGGCTCGGGAGTCGCGTCGAGATCAATGTCTAAAACAAAATCGTCGGCAGGAAAGGATCGCCCAGTGTCAATCTCGCCTAAATCAAGTAACACTTCCCCGGCGCCTTCGTACGCGTCGACGGCATCACTGCTGCTTTCCATACTTCTGTTCTCCCTCGTTCCATCCATGTTCGTGTGCATTGCAAATTCCGCTTCCTCCCGCTTCGGTTGTGACGGGCCAACCGCATCAACATGGTGGCGAAGTTCAGCGGGCAGCCGCAGCGTGTCTGCGGTTGAGATCTCTAATTCCGCCGGCGTGAGCTTTTCGGGCTCAGGCTCGGCGGTTCCTTCAGGCTTTGGTAATTCAGCCGTCGGTATCTGTTCCTCGGGTGGGCGCTTGCTGGTCAGCAGGCCCACTTTCTCTATCAAGCGGCGAATCGATTGAAAGGGCTTGGTCAATGTGTCGTCCGCGCCAACTCTGCGCGCCTCCTCTTCGTCGAATGGCTCAAAAGAGCCAACCAGAAGCATTACAGGAATGTGCTTCAGCTTATTGTTTTGCTTTATGTATTCACAGAGTTCGTAGCCATTTACTTGCGGCATGAAGACATCCGCGAGAATTACATCGGGAGCAAATTCGTTGAGACGTTCAATCGCCTCACGTCCGTTGTTTACGCAAACTACACTGACGCCTTCGTCAGCAAAAGTAAGGTCGACAACTTTCTGAATCGTGATTGAATCGTCGGCGAGTAGGAGTTTTCGTCCAGCTAGCAAAGCTTGGGCACCTTAGCTGAATTGAGCGCACTGGCGGGGCACGGGTATTTACCCTCGGCGCGGGGCTAGTTTTTCGCAGTTTGTCGAATAACAGGGGCTTTCGACAACAAAGCCACATTTGGAAACTACCATCGGCACTGTTGGCGCGTCAAGGGTTTGTAGTGAGAGAACCCCTTGTTTTTGCCCTAGCGCGCGGGACTTAGGACTTGGATATCGTCTGGAGTGTCCGGTTTTCCATCAGGACCAGCGGAGCTGAGCGTGAAGCGGTCGCGTTCACCCTGGTATTTGTAGGGTTGGTGCCAGGGGTCCAGGCGGATTACATAGGCCAGATAACGCGGGCTTAGGTGGTCGATGGCGACGGCCTGGCTGTCGGAAATAACGTAAAAGCCGCGTTCCCTGTGAAACTTCTCCAGAGCTTTGGCAATCAGTTCCATCTCGGCGCGGGCTTTCCTCTCCTTCTCTCCGTTGACGGCCCTAAAGACCGGATCGAGGCTGACCCAATCGTTGTTTCCGGTTCGTAACTCCGTTACTCGCCAACCCTTCTTATCCTGGAGAAGTCTTGCATCTACTCTCACCCAGGCTACGACGACAGCCGACGATTGAGATGCAAAAGGGACCGACATCGGGTTTATGTCCTGGATCCGTATCGCGTCAGAGGGAGTTTCCACTCCGAATAAACTTCCCAACAAACAGCGCGCACGCTTGTTGCTAGGATCCAATGGCACCGAGCGTCTGGAGGGTGGATCGGCAGCCGTGCACGCACTCGTGTCGACTTGCCTCTTGAGCGCACTGGCGATTACATCGATTTCCTCCCAGTGGTCCTGACCGGTTCTAATCTCAGCAACGCGCCACTTGCCTTGCTCGTTTTGCGCAAACTTAAAGACAGCTTTGATCTCGGCCGATGCTTCCGCTTGTGCTGCGTTGGTTGCGGAAACGCTCTTAACGCGCACCCAGCTGTCCTTCATTTCAAAGCCGCCCAGATGCGCGATCGCCTTTCGCGCTTGCCCGGGACTCAAGTTTGCATAGACGGTTGACGCAGTGAAACCAGTGAGGCAGCAGCCGAGCGAGAAAAACAGCAGGGCCTTCCTAATCTTCCCATGGCTCATAGCGGTTCTCGAATTAGCCACCGGCTTTGCCGATGAGCATCTGTAACATGATGTGCAATTGCGCGGTTGTGAAGGGCTTGGGTAGGAAGACTACGGCGCCGGCAGAAAAACTATCCGATGAAAGCTTTGGATCCTGTTCGGCAGTCATCATCATGACCGGAATCTTCATGAGTCGCTTCTCGGTCTTCATGTAACGCACCAGTTCGGGTCCGGAGATATGAGGCATGACCACGTCAAGTATCGCGGCCGTGAAGTTTGGATCACTCTGCAGAATCTTGTAAGCCTCGCGCCCATCGCGTGCGGTGACCACACCGTAGTTTTCTTTTTCGAGTATTGCTGACACTAAGCGCAGAATGGCCGGATCGTCATCAGCAACCAAAATTCGCCGCTTATCAGTCTCATTTGTCATGATTGATTTCTATACTTCCACTGTATGGCTGCTCTCGCCGGCAATACTGGACAATTCGGCGGCGAGTTTAATCGCCGCAATCATACTTGAATGCGCGGCGACTCCTTTTCCTGCGATATCAAAGGCCGTTCCGTGATCGACTGACGTGCGGATAAACGGTAAGCCCAGAGTAACATTCACCGCCTCGCCAAACGAAAGG
>DATBRN010000272.1:0-25554 GCA_036560225.1 Pyrinomonadaceae bacterium
TGCAACTCAGCCTGGTGCTCTTGGGCGAGCGACAAGGCATATCTTAAAGCGAGTTCTGAATGATCCGAGAAGTCGTAAGCAACAAGGAGACGCTCCAGCAATATCTCGCCGGCAGGCTGATCAACCCATTCCCGCTCATCACTGTGGGTGACCAGCACCGGGCAGGGAGCAGTACGAGACACTGATTCAGCTGTTGAGCCCAAGACGGCGGCACGGTGGGGACGTCGGCGGGATCGCATGACAATAAGGCCTATGTCCTTCTCTCTTGCGGTCTCACTGATCGCTTCCCCCACGTCTTCGCTTTCTATGACGAGCGCTTCCCACTCGAGCTTAGCAAAAGCTACTGGCCCGAGTATCCTGAGCAGCGAACCCTCGAAGAGATCCTTAGCTCGGCCTCGTGATAGGGCGTAGGAGATTTCCACTCCACGCGTCGTCCCGCCACCTAGGTACGAGGTTTCGCCGACAACCTCGGCTGTCGTAGCGCAATAGCAAACCACTAACTCTGCTTCGTATGTCTGCGTGAGAGCCAGTGCATACCGAAGGGCTTGGTTGGCGTCCGTGGACAAGTCAATCGGACAAAGTATTCGCTTGATTCTGATCATCGCTTGAGACCTGGAATAGGCCACCTCCTGCTGAATTGTTCCGGAGCAATGAGTGTGCCGCTTGTCCTGACTCAGCAATACTCAAGGACCGACAACTGCCGACCATCTGACAGCCTGGGTCTTGCGGCCTTTTGCGCAAGTGATTGCGGAACTTTCCACAAGAAAATATTGGTCGCCGGGTAGTTGCTTATGGCTCAATGGCTACCTTCAGCACTCCGTCTGATCGCTCCCCAAACAGTTCATAAGCGTCGGAAATGTCTTCGAGTCTGAACCTGTGAGTCAGTAAGGGTTTGAGATCGACACGCCCGTGACGAACAACCTCCATCAACCGCCGCATGCGCTCTTTGCCACCAGGGCACAGCGTCGTCACGATCTTGTGATCGCCAATGCCCGCCGCAAATGCCTCGTACGGGATCTCAACCTTGCCTGAATAAACCCCAAGACTGGATAACGTTCCAGCGGGCCGCAAACTTCGCAATGAAGATTCAAACGTTTGCTGGGTACCAAGGGCTTCGATTGCCACATCAGCGCCGCCGCCAGTCAAACGTTTGACTTCGGCGGGAACGTCAACACTTCGATAGTCGAGCGTGACATCCGCACCCATTTGTTTGGACATCACTAATCGATGCTCGTCTTCATCTACTCCGATGATTAACGACGCTCCCATTAACTTGGCGCCCGCAGTTGCACACAATCCAATCGGACCCTGTGCAAAAACCACTACCGAGTCTCCGATCTTGATGTGAGCAGACTCCGCGCCACCAAATCCCGTTGAAGCGATATCGGCCAGCAATACGACCTGTTCGTCAGTTAGCTCGTCGGGAATCTTCGCGAGGTTCGCCTGGGCATAGGGCACTCGCAGATACTCGGCCTGGGCGCCATTGATAGAATTTCCAAACCGCCAGCCGCCAAGTGCTTCGTAACCGTCGCCGTGTCCGCATTGTGAACTGTGCCCGGACAGGCAGCCGCGGCATTGACCACATGGAGTGATCGCACCAACCAGTACCCGGTCGCCCAATTCATATCCGGTAACGCCTTCGCCCAGTTCCTCAATCACTCCAACTGGCTCGTGACCAATAACCAGACCCGGAGCGACTGGATATTCGCCGCGGACGATATGCAAATCTGTTCCGCAAATCGTGGTCAGCGTTACGCGAATCACGGCTTCACCGACGCCGGCGCGCGGCTTTTCAACCTCTTCGACACGAATGTTGTTCTTCCCATGGAAAACGTTTGCCTTCATTTTCTCAATTACATTTCCAGAGAGATGGCCATCAGCAACACTCTTCACAACAGTTAGATCTCTGTAGACGCTGTGCATTCCGGTTCCTTCCTAAAGGAGTTAACGTGAACTTAGAACTGCTTGTCAGACATACAGTGTTCGATGTGAAGGGACTGAACAGGCGAGGTGCTGACGAATTTGCCATCGGTCCAAAAGCCCATTCGGTGCCCGATCCCAATCCACGCGTTTATAAATGCGGAAGCTCCCAGCGTTGAACCACTCACGGCGGTCTCGACGGGCTCAACAGCATGATGGCTGCCTTCGATTAGCGCGCGCCCGCTCCGTGGATTAAGTACCAAGATCCGATAGTCACTGTTACGCGTCCGCACGCAAATCGTATCGAATGGTGCGAGAGTCTTTACCGCCACACCGTCAGCAGAATCCCTTTCACTCAAATAATCCAAAGACTTGTTCGTTGAAATGTCTTTTGCGGTTAGTTGACTCGTGATGTTGGTTAGACGATCGGGTCGTTTCGGGCTTTGTTGACGTTCCCAACACTCGATGCAAAATGCTATCGCCGGATCAAAATCTAGCTTGGTGTCCTCAATCCATCTGCCACACCTAATGCAACTGCCATAGGTTCCTGAAGTCAATCGATCAAGTGCATCGTCGATCTTGCGCAATCGGGATTGAAGGAGCTCCTTGTGCCAGCTGGCAGCGAGTTTTGTGTTGGCGTTGGAGAATTCCGGCGTTGTTGTCTCGGTTTCCGAACCAGGGAGAGGCTCTTTGAGCAGGGCTTCGCAGATGTCTTCTCGTTCAGAGTGAAGGCGGTTCCACTCGAGGCAATCGCCACGGTTCATAGGATCATCAATTGCGCAAGAATTCGAAAGGACTGTCATGATAATTCCTCCATTAATTTTCCGTGCTCTTAGAGGTTCACATTGCAAGTTGCCTGAGCCACGACCTATGCGGAGACGCTGGCCCTTTATCAGGAGTGCACAGCCTCCCAATGTCTTTGTTGTACGCGCTTGGCCCAACTCCAGAAGCGACCTTGTCTTACTTTTGCCGGTTCATTAACCCATACATCCTTGTGTACATAGATACTGTCGCCACCGCCCGCATCAATTACTACCCTCATGTCGTGAATGTAATGTGCGACAGGCTCATGGCCATTAATTTCGCTGCGCAGGTTTGCCGCCGCAACCTCGCCTTGTCGCACAGCCATATGACCCAGCTTCGGGCCATTGAAATTTACACAGTCTCCGACTGCGTACATTCGTTCAACACCTACGACCCGCATAGTTGAATCGACGTTGACATAAGACTCATCGTTAGTAACCCCTAAGTATGAGGCCGCCGATGGGCCTTGGAATGGAGGCAGCAGCATCAGAAGATTGAAGTTGATTCCATGTCCGTTGTTCGTGCTTGCTGCACCGGCCGTTAATCGGTCGATTGGGAAATCCGGTCGGAATTCGATGTCGTGAGCAGAGAGCGCTTTTCGAAGAGCCAGAGTAACATCCAGGTCGCCGAGCTCCAGGCCAGGGGGATCAGGACTGACGATCGTTATTCGGGCGCGCGCACGCTCGCCGCGCTCCTCAAGTAGCCGGGACAACGCGAACGCCGTTTCGTAGACTGGAACAGGCAGTCGCGCTCCGGGACACTGGCCAATAACCGCTCGGCCTCCGTGAAACTGAGTGAGTGCTTTACCAAACTTCAAAGCCTTATCCACATTTAGCAGGTGATGCGCGTGTTCGTAGAATCCGGTGATTCGTTCAGTGGCGAGCCGGCGACCCAGCGCCAAGATCAAGTAGTCGTATGGCAGCCTCCCTTCCACTTGACCGTTAGCGATGATGACTCTCCGCTCACTGGGGTCAATACGTGCAACCTCAGCTTCAATGAAGTTCACGCGACGGTTCAGCATCCTTCGGCGCAAATCGAATGAAACGTCGTCTTGGTCGATCTTCCCGAATGCCAGTCTTACCAGCGCGGGATAGAACACAAACCAGCGGCTGCGGGACACCAGCGTGATTTGATGCTCGTCAGCTAACTGGTCTGCAAGACGTTCAGCAGCTACGACACCACCGAAGCCGCCACCCAATATCACTATCTTGGCCATAACTGCCGATCCTTTTCTTTCGCCCAGGTCAGTCTTTGCAAAACCGCTGCCTTCGGCGGACAACGAACTACCTCTACCGAGCACTTCGCATGCGAAACGATCGATTGCGAAACCGACCCCAGCAGGAATCTCTCCCAGGCGCGATATCCGTGTGAGCCGACGGCGATCAGATCAGCGCCCCAGTTCGCTGCTTCCTCGAGGATTACTATTCGAGGTGGCCCCGGTACAGACTCGCCCTTGATGTTTGCTTCAGGCCCCATTACCGCTCTTAGTTTTGATATCGCGCGCTCGACGATCAAGCCGGCGTTCTTTGAGGTTGCCCGGTCAAGCTCTTCGAGATAGTCCGGAGGTATGGCCCAGGCTGCCGGTGTCGGTGGAAGTGGTTGCTCAAAGGCAGTCAGCACTTTAATTTCCGATCCTGCGGGCCAGGGTCTGCTGGCGATCTCTTCAATTGCTCTGTCACTGCACGGCGATCCGTCAACAGCCAATAGAATTTTCATAAGATCCTCCTACCAAGTCGTGATCCCATGTCACGCTCGTCTGGTTACCTTTGTTTTGCACTAGCTGTACCAGTGAAAGACTCTTGGTTTACGAGGTTTTTGGACACGTTGAAATCGAACGTTCGAGGCAGGTGCGAGGTATTTCTCAGGGGGCGCGGTTTTTCTCGCACCCGCCCAATCAAAATCCTACTCGGCCAAGCCAGGATTCTGGCCTTTTTTTCCCAAACGGCTTTCTTTGGTTAAACGAAGACGCCTGGCACGAATAGTGCTGCGATAAATGCGAGGCTGAGATCTGAACAGTTTCAAGTCAGGGAGGTTAAGATGAAAACGCGAAAGATACCACGAGATGAATGGTCCAGATTTTTCGACAATCTAAGCCGAAGACAAGAAGGTTGGGAAGTCGAGCTCGAAGTCTTTAGCCCGGACATTGGCGACCAAATCGAGGAAAGCCACATGTTCCTTTCGGGCATGACCGCGGAAGTCAGTGAGCGTGGCGACAAAATAGAGATCATGCTGGCCGGGCTGCCGAACAATCACGTCACGCATACCATCACATCTCCGACCCAGGTAGATCTTCAGCAGACCGACTTGGGAATTGATTCAGCGCTTCGAATCAAATCCGCTGACGGAACCACCAATATCTTGCACCTGATTTAACGATCAGCGCCTTGAACGAAGCAGGGCCTTGCTTCGATCTGCATACGAGCCTGGTTTTCCTCACGAACGCGTTCGGTGCTCGGTGTTACGGAGGCGAAGCTTGCCCGCTCACATCGACGAATTGTAGACGTAAGACTTGCCTACATCATCAATCCAGCAAAGATTTGAAAAGCACTCCCGCTGCGTAGGCGAGGGCGGAGGCAATCGCGCCAACCAACAGCGTCATGAGGCCGGAACGCCACCAGGAAACTGTGGCCCACTTACTCTTAGCGGACCCAATGGCGATAAATACTGTTCCTGTCATGATGGTAGAGACCTCTAGTGCATAAGAGAGCTTGAACAAAAACGGAAATAGCGGAACAAGTCCGCACACGAGAAACGCAGTGAAAGTGCTGATGGCCGCTTTCCAGGCTGAACGTACCTCACGAGGTAGGCCATACTCTTCGGTCAACATAGTGCGCACCCAGCGCTTGCGATTGGCTGTCACCAGTTGAACAATCCTTTCCAGATCCTGGCCCTCAAAGCCCTTTAGCTCAAAGATCTGCCTGACTTCTTCTCGCTCACCTTCGGGCGCCAAATCAATATGACGATTCTCTATAGCCTCCAGGCGATGCCAATCGTCGTGCTCGGCTTTGGTGCCCAGAAAATTGCTTGCCGCCATCGAAAAGCCATCAGCAAAAAGGTTGGCAAATCCCAGGGCCAGGATGACCCAGGGAGAAAGCTGCGCGCCGGCTACACCGCTCACCACTGCAAAAGTGGTGACCGCGCCATCGATTCCGCCGTAAATCCAATCGCGCAGATAGTTGTGCGCCGGGCCGGCGGCCAGTCTTTCCTTAATCGCTTCTGCAGAATGTTCGTGTTCCATTCTTCTCTATGGATGTGGGTTCGCAAAGGCAGTGCCGTTAGAGGTGCACGGAAAGAGCGTTTTCTATGAGATGTTGCTGAGGACTTTTTCCAAGTTATGGGTACAAATACTCAGCTCGCCTGTTGCTGACTACTTCGGGGGTCAATCGTTTCGGTAATTTCCTTCGGGCACGACTCTTGCCCCTTCTGCATGCTGACTCTCTTCGCGGTCCACGATGTGAGGGGCATTGCCAGATGTGGGTCGTCTTATTTTTTGGCGTGGACTGTTCAAACGACGACCAGAGCGAGCAGACATCCGAGACGCGGCGAATTCGTTCGTCATTATTTCACCTCCCGAGAACAAGAGAGGAGGAAGCGTCGCCCGCCGCGTACCTTAAGAATCACTGAGAGGAGATCAACCCATGAAAACATGGAAACATTTTCTGTTGGCCGCCGTCTTCGTGCTGGTATCCGGTTTAGGCGCCGGTGTTATGGCCCAGATCGAGATGGAAGTGCCGCCGGACGCCATCGAACCCATTACGAAACTCAACGCGATCGAAATCACCGACGGCACCATCGGTTATGAGAGTCAAACAAGGCAGCAGAAGACCTCTTTCGGCTACGGTTTCCTGGGTCAAACTACTGGTGCCTTCCCTGGATCATTCACACTTTCGATGAATTGCACACCGCCGCCACAACCACTGGATGGTGGCAGCGAAGTAGGCGGTATTTCAATATCAACCACCGAATTAACAGGAGGTGCATGGACCCTCCCGGTCTACAACAACGGGAAGTACGGCGCCTTTTACGCCGGCTCGCTGTACGGTACCGTTGTCACAGGCACAATGACCTGGGACAACACTCAAACCAATGCGACTGTATATATCGTCCTACGCGTTGACGGGGGAACCCAAACCTGGGAAAGTGTCGGAGGGTTCGCAACATTTGCAGGCACTTTGTCTTTCGACGAAAAAACGCAGAAGAAGGTGCTCAGCGGCGATCTGATGTTCAACATCATCAGCGCGGTGGTCGAGTAGTCAGAAGAGTCCGGCAGGTTGAGGTCAGCGGTCGCCTACTTCGCAGGGTAATCCCGGGGCATCAGTTTGTTCAAGGTTCAAAGTAAGCTGCCGCTCGCTACAGGAGGATGCACACGAACCGTATGTATGCATCCTCTTTAGCATTTGTTGTTGAACTATTCGACTTTTCGACTTAGCGAGTTGTAAGGACAGTGCGGATGTTTCTATAGGCAAGCTGTCGCTGGAAGGCCCATGTCTTGTCTAACTTGCTAAGATCTTAGGACGCCGGCTAGAGCTTTGAGAAGTTTCTCTGCGGTGTAGGGTTTACTGAGGAATATCCTGACACCCTCTAGTGACGCTTCACCGGCCTTAAGACCAGCCGTCAAGCCGCTGGCGGCAATAATTCTGACGTCAGGATCCATTTTTTGCAGAGCGCGAATTGTGGCCGGACCATCCATGAAGGGCATAACCATGTCTGTGAGCACGGCTGCGATTTCGCCTTTTCTATCGGCGAAGAGCGCCAGCGCCTCAGTGCCGTCGCTAGCCGTCAGCACGGAGTAGCCGAAAGTTTCGAGTGTGCCGCGAGTTATCTCTCGAATTGACTCCTCGTCATCCACTACCAAAATCAATTCACCATTTCCGAGAGGCAGATCAAGCTGCTGCTTGCTAGCCTCGACCGTTCCCGGCGCGTCTAGAGCAGGTAGGTACAAAGAAAACTGACTCCCTTTGTGCAGCTCGCTATAGACGTTTATGAAGCCCCCATGGCTTTTCACAATTGTCAGCGCTGTCGACAAACCGAGTCCGGTGCCTTTGGTCATCTCCTTCGTAGTAAAGAATGGCTCGAAGATCCGGCTTTGGATCTCCGGCGTCATGCCTGGTCCGGTATCGGAAACGGTGATAAGAACAAATCGGCCAGGCTTGGCCTCGATGTGCATACGAGCATAGTTTTCGTCCACAAATGTATTTTCGGCCTTGATCGAGATAGAACCACCCTCGGGCATCGCGTCACGCGCGTTGACACAGAGATTCATCAGAACCTGATGCATCTGCGTTGCATCCGCTGATATTACCCACAGGTCGTTGGGTAGGTGCGAGGAGATTTCAATTGATTTGGGAAGCGTTTCGCGCAGTATTTTCACGATCTCCTTGATGAGATGCTTTGGTTGTAACGCCACCCGCTCGCCTTCCACTCCCCTGGCGAACGAGAGTACCTGCCGCACCATGTCGCCGCCGCGCTCGGCATTGGTTCGCAAGACTTCCAACCATTTTCTGGTTGATTCGTCAGTGGCTTTCAATTGCAGCATGTCGATCGCCATAAGGATCGGTGAGAGAACATTGTTAAGATCATGAGCGATGCCGCCAGCAAGCGTGCCAATCGATTCCATTCTTTGGGCGCGAAGAAACTGCGCCTCCATGCGCTTCTTCTCCGTGACGTCGGTATTGATCACTAGTATGGAAGTTGGTGCCCCTTGTTCATCACGCACCAGCGTCCACCGACTCTCGACGATAATTTTGGCACCATCGCGACGCACCTGATGAATCTCACCGCTCCACTCGCCAGTGTTAATTACTGCTTCCCGAGCCCCTTCAAACTGGGCAGATGGTTCTGGGAGAAGCAACTGGATCACGTTCTTTCCCACTGCTTCTTCGGCCGGCCATCCGTAAATACGCTCCGCACCCTTATTCCAAAAAAGAATGTTGTGCTCGAGATCGCGTACCAGAATGGCGTCCTGCGCCTGATCGAGTAACGCCGCTTGCTCGCGTATTCGCTCTTCACCACGCTTGCGTTCGGTTATGTCATTACGGATGGCGACGTACTGATACGGTTTTCCTTCGGCGTTGAGAAAAGGAACGATTGTAGTATCGACCCAATAGTAGCTCCCGTCTTTCGCGCGATTCTTTATTTCCCCGCGCCAGACCTGGCCGCTCGCGATCGTGGTCCACAGGTTTCTAATGAATTCTTTCGGATGATAAGCGGAGTTGATGATGCGGTGGTCTTGACCAAGCAGCTCTTCTCGGGAGTACTTCGAGATTTCGCAGAACTTGTCGTTGACATAATTAATGATGCCTCGCTGATCTGTGATCGCCACAATCGCAGACTCATCAAGAGCAAACTTAATGTCTGCTAATTCCTTAAGCGAGCGTTGCAACGCTTCTTCCGTGGTGGGAAGCTGAGTGTTGGGCGAGGTTGTGGTCATCGAAGATTTTCAATCATGATTCGGAATCTGCAGTGACGCCAGCTGCCTCGTCAAGCTTTTTGAGTCGGTATCGCAACTGGTCACGCGAAATGCCTAACAATTCGGCAGCTCGCGTCTGATTGCCGCCGCTGCGCTCGATGGCCTGGCGTACGAAGGACAATTCTGCTTCATCCAGAGAAATTCCTTCGCTTGGCAGCTCAAACTGTTCTTTTAGCTCCATCTTGTTTGCTGGAGCAGTTGCGGCACCTGAAATCGGTGTTCGCGTGAGTCCCACGGGCAAATACTCGGTGGTGATCGTATCGCTGTCTTCCAAAATCAGGGCGCGCTCGATCACATTCCGCAGCTCACGAACGTTCCCTGGCCAGCTATATTTGCGAAACACCGCCTCTACCTCCGGTGACAAGTTCGCGATTTTTTTACGCAGGCGAAGCTTCGATCCGATTACATCGATGTAGTGTTTAGATAAAAGCAGGACGTCGTCACCTCGTTCGCGAAGAGGCGGAATGTCAATTTGGATTATTGAGAGACGATAGTAAAGATCAAGACGGAAACGACCCGCATCACTCTCGGTTTTCAGATCACGATTGGAAGCAGCAAGCACTCGCACATCAAGTGGAATGTCCTTTAACCCACCCACGCGCCTAAAAGTGCCTTCTTCCAAGACGCGCAGCAGTTTCGCTTGTAGGGCTAGCTCAAGCTCACCAATTTCATCCAGCAAAAGCGTGCCGCCCTCGGCTTGCTCGAAAAGACCTTCCTTGCGTGCCTTGGCGTCAGTGAAGGCGCCTTTTTCGTAACCAAATAGCTCCGATTCGATTAGTGTTGCGGGAAGCGCGGCGCAATTGATAGCGATAAAGGGTCGGTCCGCCCTCTGCGATCCATAGTGAATGGCTTTTGCCACCAGGTCTTTGCCTGTGCCGGACTCGCCCTGCAGGAGTACCGAAGACACTTCACTTTCCGCCACTTTGGCGGCGAGTCCAAGCATCTTCTTCATTGCCGCTGACTCTCCCACGATTTGCCGGAAGTTGAACTCTCGCGTTCGCTCTTTCCTTACCTGTTCGACTTCCCGCCGCAAATGCCGGGCTTCAATTCCGTTACGGATTGTGACGCGCAGTTCTTCCAGGCTTATCGGCTTGACGATGAAATCGTAAGCGCCGCCGCGAAGTGCGGAGATAGTGTTATCAACCTGGACGTTGCCGGTAATCATGATGACGATCGCCTCTGGTTGGTCTTGCTTTATCTGGCGCAACACATCGAGCCCGGAACCGTCGGGTAGATCGATATCCAGCAGAATTGCCGCGGGCGACTCTGCGTTGAATTGCTCCAGCGCTTCCGCAACGGTACCTGCTTCAATTGGCACAAAACTCCAGCTCCGCAAAGCTTCGCTTAATGTCCAGCGAATTGCCTGGTCATCATCGACTACAAGTATTCTTTCAGTTGTGTTTTTCAGCGGACGTTAGACCTCCATTTTGGCGTGAAAGTGTACTCCCCCCGGCAGGTTGCGGTTTCATTATATTCGGAACAAGACGTTTCAGTTACCGGCAGTCAACCGTGAAGGATCCATTCTTACGTTCCTCACCTGGGATAACCGCAGCGGGTTTCCCCTCAACGGCCCCGAGATTTTTCGCAGAGCCACTGCTTGATTTTCCTCAGAATCCCACAAAACCCATAGCATTCTATTGGCAGGCGCGCCGGTACGTCCATTGCATCATCTTAGCGGTGCTTTGTGGGCGGTCAGGTCTTTAGATTCGGGAAATCACGAAGGTACTGGGAACAATGAAGGGAGCCGCTAATGATTACCAGACTGGATGATAGTCAAATACGTGAGCTACTCCAGACGTCACGAGTCGCCAGGCTCGGTTGCATTGCCAATGGAGAACCCTATGTCACTCCGATCAATTACAACTTTGATGACGACTGCATCCATAGTCACTCTTTGGCTGGCTTGAAAATAGCTGCGCTGAGAGAAAATCCTCGCGCGTGCGTCCAGGTGGATCGAGTTGAAAGCGATTTGCGCTGGAGCAGTGCACTCGCTTTCGGCAATTTCGAAGAGATTGTTAGGCCAAGCGAGCGCGCGGAGGTCTTGAGTAAACTTCTCAAGCGATTCCCGATGCTTACACCGGTTGAGTCGGCAATCGCCGAAGATGGTTATTCTCCCGAAGTAATAGTCTTTCGGATCAGAATCGACAGAACAACCGGCGTTTCTGAAGGTTGAGTTGTTTTCAGAGTCTTTGGTGAGACGCTGCCAAAGTTGGGCCTCGCCCATTCATGGGCATGCGCAAATAAGCACTTGATCATAGACCCAGGCTGCTGGAGTCTCACTCGATAACAATAACGCCCGCGCCACGAATCGAATCGTTCTTGAGAGCGACCAGTGCTTCGTTTGCTTGATTGAAAGAGAAATTTTGCGTGTGCGTGTGGACGGGGATTCTCGCCGCTTCCAGTAGAAACTCGCGGCCATCATCTCGGGTGTTGTTAGCGACACTGCGAATCACTCGCTCGCCGTAGATCAGCGAATAGTCAATTGATGGTATTGGGCTCATGTGAATGCCGCCCAGGACTAACGTGCCTCCCTTGCGAAGCGCCTTGAGTGCCACGGGAACAAGTTCGCCCGCCGGCGCAAAAATTATTGATGCATGAAGTTTGACCCGCGGCTCGTCTGTAGCATCGCCAATCCAGGTTGCTCCGAGTTCTTTTGCTAGCGATTGATGTCTCTCACGATCACGAGTACAAACGTAGACTTCTGCTCCGCGCGCACGCGCTATTTGAATACAGACGTGACCCGCCGCTCCGAAGCCGTACAAACCGATACGAGCACCTTTCCATTCATCACGACTAAGTCCAGTTTGTCGCAAACAGCGGTAACCGATGATGCCCGCGCAAAGCAGTGGCGCGGCCTGGATGTCATCAAAGTTGTCAGGCAGTCGGTAAGTGAAAGCGGCAGGCGCAACCACATATTCCGCATAGCCACCGTCAACAGTCCACCCGGTGAACATTGCCCGCTCGCACAGGTTCTCACGGCCGGTCAGACAGAACTCACACACGCCGCAGGTGCGATTAAGCCATGCCACTCCGACTCGATCTCCGATGGCGAAGTCTTTGACGCTTGATCCGACTGCAGCGACGCGTCCGACGATTTGATGGCCTGGAATGAGAGGCGAACGACGAACTGGCAACTCGCCTTCGACAACATGAAGGTCCGTGCGACAGATACCGCAAGCAGAAACTCGCAACAGGAGCTCATTATCTGAAGGCGTGGGCGTATTTGTCTCAACTTTTGCAAGTGGGTGTTCACTTACGGGAGCTGGTTTATTCAGAGTCCAAGCCTTCATGGTTAACAGAGTGGTAACGACCGGCAAAACGAAAATTAGCCGCGGATTAAACGGATCGTACAAATCAGAATAAGTAAGTTCCGATCTGTGAAATCCGTAATCCGCGGCTTAATCATAGCCGCGGCAACGGCGCTAGTTCCACTGAAACCTAGACGAGTCTGATTCGACTAATCAAGCGAGTCTCAGTCCTACCATTCTGACGAGAAATAACTTGATAGGTTTTTTCAATGCGGGTTTCGCTCAACTTCACTAGGGTTTATGCTTTTCATCGGGTACTGTTCTTGAAATGTTCGTTCGCAACTTCACGATTGCTTCTTTGTGCAAAGCTATCCGCCATGACTCAAGGGAACCGAAACACTAACTCATACGACTCAACCGGAAGGTTTTTGTTGGTCTTCGTTCGGGCGATTTCGTGGATTATTCTCTTGCTTATTACTGGAACAGCATGCCATTCAGTTAAGGACAATAACGAGACCGAGAGCAACATCATTGTCATTAACGCACCGGCGAACGGGAGAGTAAAACGCATCGTCACGCCGGAGGGTGTTCACGTTAGTCAGGGAACACCTGTCATCGAGATTGCGGTCCGAAGCAATGCCGCTGCGACCACGACCAATCCCGCTGAAAGCAGGGAAGCGCAGGCGATTCGCGACTATAAGGCAGCGGATGCCGAGATTGAGGCTGCGCGAGCTGAAGCGGTACGTCACGGTGGAGAAGTCGAGCGACTGACACCGTTGGTTGCTTCCGGCGAGGCTTCTCAGGGACAGCTAGACGGTGAACGCGCTTTATATGAAAACGCACAACGCCGTTTGCAGCAGGCCCAGGAGGCAAAAAGAAATGCTGAGGGTGGACTGCTTGCCGCGCGTCAACCCGGTCTGAATCGAGGAAACCTCGTCTCGCCGGGGCCGGGCGAACAGGTAGTGTCAGCGCTGGCGACTTCGGCCGGGACAGTGGCCATCATCAGCGCGCGTGTCGGCGACGAAGTAAAAGTGGGCCAACCCCTGGCAACAGTGCGCGCAGATCGGTGATCGAGATGACCGCTTCCGACGTGATGAACATCGGTCCTCGCGAGCAGAGTAAACGGCGCGTATTGGGTCTGGTCGCATTAACTATTGGCGTGGGCGTCGCGTTTGTACTGATCATTTACGATGCGCCACGTTGGATGCGTCTAATTATCTTCTTTCCCATTTGGCTTGCGGGATTAGGATTAATGCAGGCGCGCGAAAGAACTTGTATTGCTTTGGCGGCACGCGGAACGTGCAACCTTGACGCGGGTGAAACGAAGCTATTTGACGACGATCTCATCAAGCAACTGCGTCATAAGGCCAGGGTGATTAACCGTCGATCACTTATCACGGCTGCGGTTATTACTCTGTTGGCGCTCGTGTTTCCGCAGGGATAGTGAAAATTAAAAACAGGGAGACTACCGAAAGGAGTTCCGTATGAGTTTATTTAAGAAGTGGGGCGTGGCGCTGGTCATAGTTTTATGCGGCGTCGCCGGTTTAATTGCCAAAGCTTATGCGGCGAGGAGTTCCTCCCCAGGGAAAAGCATGACCGTGGTTCAGGATGTAAGGAGTCTGGATCGGAGGATCAGTTCCCTTGAGCTGCGGCTCTACTCCATCGAGACGAGCATTAATCGGCTTGAGCAATCATCAATCTCGCCGCGCACAGCAGTTCCTAATACAAGCGCCCCAGAGATCAATCAACTGCGCGCAGAGATTCAAACGATGCAGTTACGGCTTAATGAGATCGAATGCGGACTTGTAAAGCTTGATGAAAGGACGATGAACGCTGCAGTTCGCGAAGCCCGGAAAGACGCCGCTGCAAGGATCGCCGATCCCTGCCGGGTTAATCCCACCACACCATTGCGTCTTTCAACCCGACCGTGAGGTTCGCCTGTAAAGCAAACTGTTAGTTTGCGAATGTCGCCAGAACATTCAACGTTAATCGCAACCTAACAACTAGCGCAAAGCGGTTACCTAACCGCTTTGCGGTAGAACCTCAGAAAAACTGCCAGGGCTTTCGCTGCGGTAACAAGCTTTCCACTAGCAGATCATCTGTAGGGAAGCACATCTCTAAATCTCTAACTGACTCGTAGCGGAAGAGTGGAGCGCAGGATCTTGCCTGGCTGCTGCGCAATCGCACGCCCATCAGCCGAGCCGGGTAGATGCCAAAGTTCTCCACGTTAACCTGGTTGTCGTTTTTCTTATCAAAGTAGATTCGCGCGGCTGGGATTAGAGTGCCCTCGCCCTTTCCCGATGCGTCAAGTATCAATTCTATGTAAGTGAAGGGATAGTCCTGGGAACGTGAGCCAGAGCGCACTTCAAAAAGGTTCATCCAGCGCTCAAACAAAATAATCATTCGACGGCCGCCATTTGCCGTTCGCGTTTCGTTTACAAAGTTTAAATCCCGGCCAAGCTGGCCGCCGAGAGAGAAGTGACCCAGCCTCTTCCCTTGCAGCTCTTTCAAAAGGGCATCTTGGCCCCCTTCGGCAAGTATGGCGATCGCCCGATCAATATCGGCAGGCGGTGTGCGATTCTCTATAGTGAGAGTGAAAGGCCGTGACCTTCCTCCGAGAACTCCTCCGACGCCGACTACGGTCCCGGTGTATTGATCTTTCGCGTTTGCGAGAGGCGACAAACCAAGCAGCAAGATGAAAAGGACTACCAGACTACCAGGTGATACCTTCATATAGACCTCGCTAAAGTTAATGTTCGCGCAATTATATCAGTCTTCAGCATCGAGTCGGGTCGGAAATTGAACTTGCTAACAACCGGTAACTCAGCCCAGCTTCATCGAGCATCGCTCTTGGGGAACATGGTGCGCTCCGGCTCAGCATTCAATCGCTCCAACATTTTCTTTATCAATCGAGTCTTGACCCTTCCCGCTTCCCTCGGCGGCACCAGATAACGAACTATTGCATCTAGCCACGTGTTGCTGTTCACACGAAAAAGCACGCTGGGCTTTTCTCTTACTTCCAACTGATCGACAGGTGTTTCTGCAAGCAAGTGGGTGTACGTTCGCACCTGTTCCAGCATCGCTTCGCCCAGTTCTTCTTCTGCGATCTCCTGCATTGTCTGGGCCACGAATTCCAAGTCACTTTCATAGGCCACGCTAAATTTGATTTCATTCCAGATGTAAGGAAATAAAGGCCAGCTGTAGTTATAGACCGCTGAGCTAAGGACTTTGGAATTAGGAAACCGGATCACACGGCCGCTGGGATGATCTGTCGACAGGAAGTCGCCTCCAAACTCCCAGAGTGTGGTGTCGAGATAACCAACGTCGATTACGTCACCGGTGGCGTCACCTATCCTGATCCTGTCGCCTACGCGATATGGGGAACGAATCAGGATATATATCCAGCCAATGAAACTCGTAAATGTCGTCTGCAGTGCCAGCCCAAGAATTACGGAAAAAACACCTACCGAGACAACTGCTGCGTACCAGTTGACGAAGAGAACTGAAATAGCAATCAAGCCAATCACAACGCTGGCAACCAGTTTCAGGATGCGGCGGAGATTGTATTCGGCAACGGGATCGTCCACGAGATCGATGAGATAGACGTCAATGCTCTTTACAAAAACAATCACAGTCGCGATGGCCATGGCTCCCAGATCCACACGCTGTAGAAAAGCGAGCAGGGTTGGTGACATGGGAAAGAATCGAAGCTTCAAGACATAATAGAAGCCTGCAAACAGCAACAGAAACAACAGATAGGTACCGATAAAAATTTTCTGTTTCTTTTCGACTGTGGGACTGGTTGCGGGCGCGGCGCCGGGAGTTTGTTTGAGCGCCTTTTTGATGTCGCTTTGTTCCTTCAGCTCCTCGACTGCGGCGGATTTGCGCTCAGGAACCTCTGGCCCTTGGACCAGAGGCGGTTGGTCAGGCTTGGACATAAACCAGAACTAAGCAACTTGCGGGGAACTCCACGACCATAAAATGTCGGGAAATTGTCTAATCTGTTTGGCCGAGATGACTGATTAAGAGACGTTGGACGCGGTGCTCGTATCAATATCAATCACGATTACTTGGTGGGATCAACCGGCTGGCCCAAAGCAAACGCGACACTTTAGATCCGAACGCTATTTGAGCAAGAGATCATGTTAAAGTCCGGCGGCATCAGGGAACACAAATGTCCGTAAACCAAAAGCTTGAGCTGGGTTCTGTAGGTGATTGCGCGCGTCGACGCATCCTGCGGCGCATCATGCCGTATTTGTTTGTGCTCTACATCATCGCCTTCCTGGATCGCGTGAACGTGGGCTATGCAGCGCTTCAGATGAAAGGCGATCTTTCTTTTACCGACGACGTGCTGGGCCTGGGCGGAGGAATCTTTTTCGTCGGTTATTTCCTGCTGGAGATTCCAGGCAGCATCCTGGTTGAAAAGTGGAGTGCGCGCGGCTGGATAGCCCGCATCATGATTTCCTGGGGCATAGTCGCAATCTTGACGGGCTTTATCCGCACGAGGAACCAGTTTTACGTGTTGCGTTTTCTACTGGGAGCCGCTGAGGCAGGATTTTTCCCCGGTATCATGGTCTACTTCACGCACTGGTTTCGCTACGAGGATCGGGCCAAGGCGGTCGCGATGTTCATGGCGGCGATTCCGATCGCCAACATCATTGGTTCTCCGTTATCCGGCTTGCTTCTCGGCATGAATACCTTCGGGCTAGCCGGCTGGCGCTGGCTATTTATCATTGAAGGTGCGCCGGCGATCATCTTTGGAGTCATTACAATTTTCTATCTCACAGATCGCCCACACCAGGCGAAGTGGCTCGCCGAAGATGAGCGTATTTGGATCGCGGATGAACTGAAGCGCGAAAACCAGGCTAAGCACGAGATACGCTCCTATCGCATACTTCAGGCGTTCCGAGATCGAGAGGTGATCCTTTTAACGCTGGCCTATTTCTTTATCATAACGGCTGTGTACGGCTTCACCTTTTGGCTTCCTACGATCATCAAGAAACTGTCCGGCTCATCTAACCTGGTTGTAACTCTCATTTCCGCCGTGCCGTACTGCGTGGGCCTGGCTGCAATTCTCTCGGTAGGATGGTCCTCAGACCGGACCAAAGAGCGGCGTTGGCATACCGCACTTTGCATGATGGCTGCCGGAATAGGATTGTTATTGAGCGTCGCTGCCGGAGATCACGTTGCCCTGGCGGTGGCGGCATTTTGTTTGGCAGCTGCCGGAATGTACGGCTATCTTCCTGGCTTCTGGACGTTGCCAACAAGCTTTCTTACGGGAACGGCAGCCGCTGCCTCAATTGGCTTGATCAACTCAATTGGGAATCTTGGAGGCTTCGCTGGTCCATACGCGGTCGGCAAGTTGAGCACGCGAACGAATTCGTATGTTGGTGGCGTGCTATATCTCTCGGTGTCGGCGCTTGTTGCCGCGGTTCTGATTCTTTCGCTACGAGCGACACGGAAAACGAGATCCTTGGCGTAAACGATCCCTCCTTTACTGGGACCGCGGGCGTCTCACCCGCACTGAGCGCCGCAGCGCGAACAACCCGGGCATCACACGCCGCCTTTTAGGAATGCGCCTAGCCAACACAGCGATTTCGCCACCTCTCACGCGTAGTTGAGGGTTATTGAGAGATCCCGCTGCGCCCTGAATCATAAGGGAAAGTAACGCTTGGCTAAGCGTTGTTCGCGCTGCCGCGCTCATGGCGGGCGAGACGCCCGCGGTCCCAGTGTACGCGTAGCACGTTGCAGGAAGGCGACCTTAAAGCCGTGCGTTGTTCGCGGTGAATTGCTCCGGACCGGCTCGCACTGGAGTGCTACCCAGACTTAGCACGCCGACTATTAAGAGTCCGAAGAGAAAATTAGAGGATGCTGTTTCCAACAGGTGCACCATGCGCACTTCCTGAGGCATAAACGCATTGGGAATTAACAATTGAGAATTCATCACGACGGCAAACAATAACGCAACTGCCAATCCTGCCTCCCACCAACCACCCTTCAGCATACGGATAACTACCACCGCCAAGGCGGTCCAGAGCATTGCGCGCACAAGTTGCAGCGGCAGAAGCCACGGCGTATCACGCGGCACGTTCATCATCTGAGCGAGGAAGCTTCCGGGATCGCTTCCACCGTAGTAAGCGCGTACCGCCGCATTCTGCCAGGCGATGAAGTAGCCAAACGTGAAATATATGATCACGTATAGAATCGAGATCAAGGCCACTTTCCATGTCCACTCGGGGACGCTCAGGTTTAAACTAGGATGATCTATGCTGTTGGGGCCGCGATGTTTGCGTTTTCCGAGAATCAGCACCGCTAACGGAGAGAAAATTGCGGCGACAATTGCGCCAGCCAGGATGATGCGAGGCAAAATACCAGGCGGCAGACGGGTTATGAAGTAGGCCGTCTCGATCTGCGGCATGACGGTCGTGATGCCAAACATGAGGACAAAAACTGCGGCTACCAGTTTCCACCCTGCCCAGTTGGAACGGAGAACGACGTAGGCCAGGACGACAGTATTCAGACAGCTGACAACAAGCAAAGCAACAGCAGCATTAGACTGCTCAGGTGTGGATTGTTCGGCGGTCGATGAAAACAGGACTCCTGAAACGGCGGCAAAACAAATGAAGTAAAGAAGAATCAGGATTATCACCCTGGCTATGGTCGTGAGTTTCGTTTTCATTCTCGAACGCAAACGAAATATTCACAGAATTAGTTTGGGTAATTTCGCGAAATCTTCGGGAGCCGCCTGCGCTCAACCCAAGGAACATTCGCCAGGCGCCACGCAACAGATCAACTAACGCGGCTTTGCCGCCGCACAGTGCGGAAAGGCTGCGCCTTTCCGAAACTTCCTTTTATTCTCTTGAGGCTGCGCCTCATGCACCGGAGGCGTAGCCTCCGGTTCTTTTTTGGACGTTACGGTAAGGCACAGCCTTACCGCACTGTGCGGAGGCAAAGCCACAGCCAAAGATTCGGTGGTTCAACGTCAAGCCCCCCTTGCGACACTTTGAGAAAGGTTTTCTTCTTCCGACCTGGTCCAATTCATCGGCCTTTCCATAAGCCCCGCGCTACAAGGGGAACATAGGTGTCGAGATCTTTGGGCTTGAATTCGATCGTGCGCTCTTGCTCAGCACTCATGTAAGCAGTCATCAGCAGCTCAGTTACTTCAAGACCATCGTAGAAACTTTCTTCGGGCTGCCTGCCGTCGAGGAAGCATTGAACAAAATAGCGGTCCTGAGATTCGTAACCGTACTCGGCAGCTTCGTTACCTACGACAGGCATCAGGCCCTGTTCGGCATTCTGCTTTTCAACCATGTCTTCACCTGCTTCGCCTTGAACTTTCCGGCTGAGAAACAGCTTCAATCCGCTGTCCAGCGAGTTCATGGAAAGCGAGTACTCCGGTCCCAGTAGCTCCAGACTCAAGCGTAGACCGGGACCGACATAACTCCAGGATGTTGTCACTTCGACTATCAGCGGATTGTTTTCTTCGTCCAGATAATTGATCGTGGCCCGGGCAAAGTCTTCTGCAGGTTTATTTCGGTAGTCGACGTCCGTTCCCATTCTCTCTTGAAGATCTTCCGCGTACGTGGGCTGCGACCACTTCAAACTGGCAATCTGTGCCGACACTTTGACCGGCCGGATGCTCGAGCGCAGCGCGCCAGGTTTAGTCAGCATGAATCGCGCGACCTCTATACTGTGGCACATCATGTCATTGAGCACGCCACCGCCCTGCAATTCTCCTCGCCAAAACCACGGCGAATGCGGACCGCTATGTTCCTCGGCCGCGCGCGCAAGATAAGGCCGGCCAGTGAGCCCGGCTGCCCGACTCCAGATGATCTGCTTTCCACGCGTGACCGCAGGCGAAAAGATCTGGTCTTCGAGGTAACCGTGCAATAAGCCCGACTGCTCCACCAGCTCCACCATCCGACGCGCCTCAGCCACGTTTCGGGCCAGTGGCTTTTCGCAGGCAATACCGATCAATTTACCTTTTCCAGACTGGAGGGCGTCACAGATACTTTGCATAATTTGCAAGCGCAAATGGTTTGGTCCACAAAGCCACAGACAATCTACCTCCGGAGTGGCAATCATCTCTTCAATCGAGTTGAAGGCCCGCGCATCACCGACGCGCAGAGCGCGCGCGAGGCCCGCGGTCGCAGCCGCATGCTCAGGGTTTGGACTGTAGATACCGACCACATCGGCGTCGCGAACACCGAGCCATGCCTGAAGATGAAACTTAGTAACGAATCCACTACCGATGAATCCGATACCCAGCCTGCTAGTAGCCATCGATCAGCATGCCTCCTATTGTTGTTAGGTGTCGCCCTCCGCAGCAGAGTCGAACCCATTAGACTGTGACGCCATTGAGCAGTAGCAACTCCGGCGAATATTAGTTCAATCCGTTATCACTTGGATTACTATGTGGCCTACGATCTTGGCCGGCCCATTCTGACATCACTGCCTTCGATTGTGTGAATGTTTTAATGACCAATGGTCAGGTGGCCAGCCGGCAGAGAGCATGTCAACTCAGCGATTGACAGGACCGCTGAAGGCTTCACTAATTAGCAGGTTGGGAAGGGTCACTCAACTCCAGCCAATTTGCAGCTTAGGAAGGGTGGCTTGCCACCCTTCCCCACCTGCAAATTGGCAAACCTTGAGCTGTTCTTCCCAGCCGGCAAATTGGGTAGAGGAGCTGCCCTTGCCAAACCTGCAAATTGGCAAACGTTGAGTGGCGAACACCAACTTGAACGGCTTAGGAAATTACAGAAAGGTCCATCCGAATGAAAAGAAATCTAATCCATACTCTGGCGATTGTGGCTCTGTACTTTTCTTTGACGAGCATTCCGGGTTTCTCTCAAAGCCGGTTGGGTGCGTTTGCGGGCCAAAGCGATGTTGGTAACCCGAGCATGGCCGGCGCTGCGATGTACGATCCTCAAAATCAGGAATACACCATTGAAGGCTCCGGCACGAACATGTGGCAAGGTCGCGATGAGTTTCACTTCGTTTGGCGGCGTCTGAAGGGAAACTTCATCCTGACAACCAGGGCAGAGTTTATCGGCAAGGGCGTGGAGTCGCACAGAAAAATTGGATGGGCTGTGCGCCCCAGTCTTGACGCCGATGCCCCTCACGCGACTGCGGTTGTGCACGGCGACGGTCTCACCTCGCTTCAGTTTCGCCGCACCAGAGGCGCTAACACTGAAGAAGTAAAATTCCCACTTCAGGCAGCCGATGTCATCCAACTCGAGAGAAAAGGCGACACATTCATCATGTCCGTAGCTCGCTTCGGTGAGCCGTTTGTAAGCGAACAAGTTTCCTTGACCATAGGCGAGGAGTTATATATCGGCCTGTTCGTCTGTTCCCACAACAAGGACGTGATCGAAAAGGCGAGGTTCCGGGACGTGCGAATCACCGTGCCTGCTGCCGACAACTTTATTCCCTACCGTGATTACATTGGTAGCAATCTGGAGGTGATGGACGTTGCCACCGGCAATCGAAAAATTCTATTTCAAGCACCGGATTCTCTCCAAGCCCCGAATTGGACAAAAGACGGCCGGGCGTTGATCTACAACAGTGATGGGAGGTTGTATCGGTTCGATCTTGCCAGCAAAACAAAGATGGCGCCTGTGCCGATCAATACCGGATTTGCAACAAGCAACAACAACGACCATGTACTTTCATTCGATGGCCGTACGCTCGCCATTAGTCATCACAGCAAGGAAGACGACAATGCCTCCATCATCTACACGCTTCCGGTTAAGGGAGGCACTCCTCACCGAATTACTGCTAGAGGGCCCTCCTATCTCCATGGCTGGTCACCCGATGGCAAGTACCTGGTCTACACCGGCGGCAGGGAAAATGAATTCGACATCTACAAGATTTCGTCGAACGGCGGAAATGAAATCCGACTCACCAACGCCAAAGCCTTGGACGATGGACCCGAATATACGCCTGACGGCAAGAGCATCTATTTTAATTCAGCGCGCTCGGGGACGATGCAAATCTGGCGAATGAAACCCGACGGAAGTGCCCAGGAACAGATCACCAACGATGAATACCATAATTGGTTTCCCCATATTTCTCCTGACGGCAAATGGATCGTTTTATTGTCCTTCTTGAAATCAGAAGTCGCCCCTGAGGATCATCCGTTCTACAAGCATGTGTACATTCGGTTAATGCCCGCGTCGGGTGGTAAACCGAAAGTCATTGCGTATGTCTACGGCGGTCAGGGGACGATTAATGTTCCCTCCTGGTCCCCTGATAGTAAACGAATAGCCTTTGTCAGCAACACCGACATGAAATGACAAAAGGGCAATGTTTTGTTATGGATTCGTTTAGAGAGCGGACTTGTCCGCCCGACGCGGGGCAGGGGCACATGTGCCTAATCTAAACGGAAGCTTGGTTTAGAATCTTAGCTTTTCGAGGTAGCGGAGACTTTGTGGGATCTGGGCTACTGAAGTTGGTGACTCATCTTCTATGAAGTACCATTTTACACCGGCTTTTTTTGCGGCGCGGAAAATGGCAGCCCAATTCATCACACCGGTGCCGAGAGGCACGTTGTTGGTCACATCCGAGTGTCCTGTGAATCCACCGGGCGTACCCTGTTTCATATCTTTGACATGCATGAGCTCAAAGCGCTTACCGTATTTCTCAAGCAGCTTCACAGGATCCTGGCCGGGATTAACAATCCAATAAACGTCCATTTCGTAACGCACGAATTCAGGTTTCGTCTCCGCCATCATTAGATCGAAGAAAGTACCATTGCCGTATGGCAAGAACTCGTAACCATGGGTGTGGTAGAAAAACTTCAATCCATGTTTGGCAAGCGCTTCTCCTGCACGATTGAAGACACCGATTGCGTCGCGACAGGTTTTCTCATCAAACGGATCCTTGTGCGGTATCCAGGCGCAGCCGACGTACTGCAGGCCGAGCGTTTTCGCGTCCCGCGCGACGCCTTCGATATCATCGCGACACCGTTCATACCCGAAGTGTCCACTAACGGCTTTCAGTCCGCGGGCGTCAAGTTCCGCTCTGAACTTTTCCGTGCTGAGACCGTAAGTATCATGCGTTTCGACGTACTTAATGCCGAAGCTCCGCACCTGATCCAGCGTACCGTCCACATCTTTGGCGAATTGATCACGCAGGCTATAGAGCTGTAGACCTACCGGTCCTTTGAAGCCAGGTCCAATTCCCGTTTGGTGTTTGCCAATTCTTCCTGCGCGATGCGTAGGATACGCCGAAGCAATGAGGCACATGAGTAATACGAGTAAAACTCCGAGCAGGTGGTGTAACCGTTTCATGCGGAGTCTATAGCATGGAGCGTTGCACGAGGGAATAGAAAAGATTTTTATTCGGATCAGTTTTTGGATATTGGTGTACAGTTGGCGGCGCATCGCGATGTCAGATCTCGGAGCGTCTCGCCCGAATTCGTTTCATTAGCTACGAAGCCTGGAACCTATCGCGTTGTTCGCGCTACGCGCTCATTGCGGGCGAGACGCCCGGGTCCCAGTAAATACGTTCTCATCATCCCCAGATCGAGAGGAAAACCCTAATGAGCAAGAAATTATCAAGACGAACCTTCGGTAAGATAGCTAGCACAGCAGCTCTGGTTTCCGCTTCAGATACGGCGACGCGAACGTTCGGATCTGTTATCGAGCAACCTCTTAAGCGGGCGGAGGTACCACCGAATCGTGAATTCCCGAAGGGTTTCCTCTGGGGCTCAGCAACAGCTTCGTATCAGGTCGAAGGTGCAGTCAACGAGGACGGACGAGGACCGTCGATCTGGGACACCTTCTCGCATACTCCAGGCAAGGTTGTTAACAACGCTACTGGCGATATTGCGGATGACCACTACCACCGCTACAAAGAGGACGTTCAGCTGATGAAGTCCTTGGGCGTTAAGTCGTATCGCTTCTCTATCGCCTGGCCTCGCGTGTTCCCACAAGGTAGCGGCGCACCGAACCCAAAAGGCCTCGATTTCTACAACCGCCTGGTTGATGAACTGTTGGCCAACGGCATCCAGCCATTCGCCACTTTGTATCATTGGGATCTGCCGCAAGCGCTCCAGGACAACGGTGGCGGATGGGAATCGCGTGACACTTCGAAAGCGTTTGCCAACTATGCGGGTTACGTTGCCGATCATCTTTCAGACCGAGTCAAGCACTTCTTCACAATCAATGAGTTTGGGGCATTCGTGGAACTCGGGTACCGATGGGGGATTCACGCTCCCGGCTTGAAACTGCCGCCGGGTCGTTTTAATCAGACGAGGCATCACGCGGTATTAGGTCACGGCCTGGCTGTACAGGCGATCCGCGCCAGGGCCAAACCGGGTACGAAGGTAGGACTTGCCGAGAATATGGCGATCTGCGTGCCCGTGATCGAAACTGCGCAGCATATTGAGGCGGCTACGCGGGCAGCCCGGGAGCTAAACGCGCAGTACATGACCGTCATCCAGGATGGTAAGTACACCGACGCTTATCTCGCGGCAGCAGGCAGCGACGCACCAAAATTCACTCCGGAAGACCTGAAGATTATTTCCAGTCCGCTCGACTTCGTTGGGATCAATATCTACACGCCCACCTACATCCGGGCCGACAATTCACCACTGGGCTTCGCAGCGGTTCCTAACCCTCAGTCGTACCCGCACATGGCCTCATCGTGGTTAAATATTGGACCTGAGGCACTCTATTGGGGACCACGCCACGTCGCAAAAATTTGGAATGTTAAGGAGATTTACATCACGGAGAACGGGTGTTCCTCATCAGACATTCCTGCTTCGGACGGCACCGTGTACGACACTGACCGGGTGATGTTTCTCCGCAACTATCTGACGCAGCTTCAGCGAGCAACTTCTGAAGACATCCCCGTCCATGGGTATTTCCTGTGGAGCCTGATGGACAACTTTGAGTGGGCCGACGGCTACACGAATCGTTTCGGGCTGCACTACGTTGACTATGCCACCCAAAAAAGAACTCCGAAGCTAAGCGCAGCTTTTTATAGGGAGGTCATCGCGAGGAATGCAGTCGCGTGAACCAGTGCGGATCTTTGCTCTGGGTTTACGTTTCGTTTTAGAAAGCGGACTTGTCCGCCTTCGCGCCACGCTTTGAGTTTACGATTCGTTTA
>DATBRN010000273.1:0-3572 GCA_036560225.1 Pyrinomonadaceae bacterium
CTCGGTGCGTTCGGCGTCGCTGATTCGGCTGATTTCGATCCTGTCGATGTAAACTTCACCCGAAGTCGGCTGCAGCAGGCCACCCAGGATGTGCAGCAGTGTCGACTTTCCGCAGCCGGATGGGCCCATTATCGCCACAAACTCTCCCGGTTTGACGATCAAATTCACGCCTTTGAGGGCAGGAACTTCAATCTTGGCAACCCTAAAAGTCATGCGCAGATCATGCGCCTCCAAGATGCCCGTAACACTGCGCACTTCGCGCAATAGATTGCTGCCCGAGTTATTCATAACTAAGCGCCGCCACTGGATCCTGATTTGCCGCCTTCACCGCCGGATAGAGCGCTCCCAGTAAGCCTCCCAGAATGGCCAGCGAAGCGGCCAATAATCGCCAACTGGTGGAGACATCGATCGGCAGCAGTGGAAATGATGATTCAATTATCTTGTTGATCAAGAAGGTCAGCAGGAAACCCATCCCCACGCCGAGAGCGCAAATAAGCAGCGATTCCTTTATGATAATCCCCACAATATACAATTTGGAGGCTCCCAGCGATTTCAATATGCCAATCTCCCGAGTGCGCTCGGTGATCGTTGTGTACATAGCCAGCAAAATGATAAGGAAGCTGATGATCGTTGCCAGCGTCACCACAGCGTAAATGAAATTTCGAAAGACCGGAAGGTTATTGGACATCATGCTCTGCAACTGGGAAGCAGCAGTGATCTTATAACCGGGAGCTTTGGCGTTCAAGTTTCGCAGCACCGTCTCTTCGGGATAATCGAGCTTGCGCCGGACAAAGAACAGAGAGACCTTGTCAGGCGTGCCGTTGAGCTCCTGCAGTGTCTTCAGCGGGGCGACAACCCTGGCTCCTATTCCACCCTCGAAAACTCCACAGACTTTGAAATTGTGGTCCAGCATCGGCAGGGTCTCGCCAACGCTGAGTTGCTTGCTGCCAGCGTACAAATCATCCACCGCGACTTCGAATCCGCCACGCGGCAACCTGCCTGCCTTGACGTTTAGTCCCCCGCTTACGCGGTTGTAGCTTTCCGCTTCCACTCCGTAGACCAGATTGAAACCGGGAGTAACGAACTTAACTAACACCGGCGCAACCCGATCAACTCCTTCCACTTGCTCAATTACCTGCTGCAGCTTCTCAGGCATGGTCCCGCTGTTGACCGCAAAGAAAAGCGACGCATCCGAAGGCTGGAATAGAAAGTCACCGCTTACTCGACGGGTGCGGACTGCAATTTCGTTCAGTTGGCCGTAAGACAGGCCGACTGAAACCAGGATCAATAGGATCCCCAGAGCGACGGCCATAATACTCACCAAGGTTCGGGTCGGACGCTGCAGGAGATTTGAATAGATCAATCTCAACATTTCTAAGGTTCCGATTTGCCCTTAACTTCCACCAGTTCCGAGCCGGGAGGTCTTATCACATTAAAGGCGCTCTCTTCGACCGGCTCGTTTACCTTGATGGCATCCGGTTCAAAAGCGAAGCTTAGTCGATATGCGTCGACGGGCCGGCTTAGCTTGACATCTAGAAAGACCGGGAAGCCATTGACCTGCGTTTCCTTTCCGTAATTGACATCGCCTAGCAGCTCGCCCTTGGCTCCGTACCATTGCTGGCGGACAACATGAAGCGCGGATCGCTCAATCCAGAGGTGGCGCAGCAGATGCGGCTCAAGGCCGCTGGTCAGAAAATCGGCAATCACATAGTAAGAATACTGCGGATCAGAGTCTTCAAACACGTAGAATGAACGCCCTTTCCCGTTTTCGAGCGGTTGCACGAAGATCGCCTCAAATACATGCTGTGGCCGGATGTTATAGAAAGGATTTTCACCTTCAACTTTCACATCCAGTGACCCGGTAATATACTTGTTTTCCCTCGGAACCCAGATCTGAAAGGTCCTCCCGTTGGACGCAAGCGCTGCCACGGTTGAATGAGTCAAGGGATTATTGATATTCATTAGGATCCAGTGCGGGCGCTGGACAACCAGATACCCACCGCCCTTCGGGTAACTTTCTTTCTTTTCCTGAGCAGGATAGTAGCCTTCCGCCTGGACGCCGAGCCGGCTGAATCGAACCGACCGAATCCCGCCGTATCTTTTATTAATGAGTTCCACTAGCTGCTCGCGGCTGGCAGTAAGCGCGTTTCGCTTGAGTTCGGGAATAGAAACCTTCTCGACTTTCTTAATGCATGCACCGGCGGCGGCCAGGACGAGCACCAGAATGAGCGGAGCCGATCTTTTCACGATTCCTCCCCTCCTCCGGTTACGGGACGGAATCTCTTTCGCAACAGGAAGGAAGTCACCAACAGAAGCGTGAGGGCGGCCAACAGGGCCGTTCCCGCCATCGTCAGGTTTTGCTCCACATAGTCCTTTAGACTCTGCCCATAAAGCACCGCCAGAATTCCCCAGGTAAAGTAACGGACGCTCCTACCGAAGAGAACAGCACTCAGGAAATCTCGGAAAGACACGCGTAAAATACCGGCGGCAAGAACAAAGATCTTAAACGGCATGGGGGGAGGCATCATGCACGCAACTATGATCGGCCACAATCCATACCGCTGGTACATCACTTCCGCTTTCCACAGTTTATCGCGCGAAATCTTCTGAACGAAGGCTCCGCCTCTTCGTCCCACCAAGTACAACAGCGTGCATCCCACAACAGATCCTGCAATAGTCATTAAAACCAGGTAGCACATCCGCGCCCAGCTCTGTCCGATGGAGAGCGCTATGATCAGGATATCATTCCCTTCTGGAACGGAAACAAACGACGAGTCGCCCACGGCGATGACAAACAGCCCCGGCCCTCCCAATGCTGTCGCAAGGGCATAAAGTTTTGCCACACCTGCCTTCAGTGCCCCCATGATCTAATCCCACTATGGCCTTAATTTAGGATTACTGAAAATTATTGATGTTACCATTGAAGTGGCGCACAGACAACGATTACACCAACGCAGAGTTACTGCAACAACGATGCGGGTTCCGATTTTGCGAGCCTGACGGTGATGACCCAATCTGGTGCGCCGCTTCCTTCCGGTCGCGGCTCTGTGGGTGGCGCACCCACGCCCGCAGCCGCCGATCATGCGCCCTTCTTGACATGGCTCGCGTCTCTCGTTGGGTTGTGGCCTTACGGCCAGTTTGTGTAAGTGCTCGTTGACCCCAGAGACCGTGTTTCTTCTCATCCAATTTTTTGTACTATCTCTTTTCTCTTCCTGCCGCTTTTCTCAGTTGACGCCCAAGCCGAATTCTCTTATTTTTGTGACGCTGAGATCCTCAATTGAAAGGCGCTTCCTTTTGTAAGAAATCAGACTGAAACGGCGCGACGTGTAAGGGCGACAAGGTTACGAAACCTTCTCAACTTTACGGCGACGCGGTGCAAAACAGACTGGCAAAAGGAACGAGGCCTTCTCGCTTAGGAGGCGACATGGGTTCTTACAAGATTCGTTTCTGTTTTCCAGTAGTGTGTTTGTTTTTCGCACTCACGGCGGCCTATGCTCAGGTTACTTCGGTCTCAGGTAGAGTAACCGATGCGGCTGGAGCCGTCATTCCCGGTGTGACCGTTACGTTGACAA
>DATBRN010000274.1:0-7862 GCA_036560225.1 Pyrinomonadaceae bacterium
GATAATAATTAACCGGCGGAAAGGCGGAGCCTTTCCGCACTGTGCGGCGGCAGAGCCGCAAGGAATTCAAGACTTAAACCCGATACTCCGAACTCGGAACTCGAAACCCGGAACTCGAAACTTATTAGAAACTATGGTAAGTTCCAACGAATTTGACACCTGAAAACCCAACAATATCTCTTCTCAGTCGTTCCCTTCAGGAGCATTTGGAAGCAATTCGATTCTTGCTCGATACCAGCCTCGCCCAGATTTCCGCGGCCGGACTGCTAATCTGCGACACCCTTCGTGCTGGTAATAAGATCTTACTCTGTGGAAATGGCGGGAGCGCCGCGGATGCGCAGCACATCGCGGCCGAACTCGTCGGCCGATATGAGCAACAACGCCAGGCTTTTCCCGCTATCTCCCTGACTACCGATACTTCGGCGCTGACCGCCTTAAGCAACGACTACGGCTACGAAGAGGTCTTCGCGAGGCAAGTGGCGGCCCTGGCGAATGCAGGCGACGTCTTGATTGCAATTAGTACAAGTGGGAAGTCTCCTAACGTAATCAAAGCGGCGGAAAAGGCGAAAGTGCTTGGCTGCAAGACGATAGCGTTGACGGGATGCTCAGGCGAACCGTTGGCGTCTCAGTGTGATCTCGCCGTTGTTGTACCTTCGGAGCGAACTTCAAGGGTGCAGGAAGCGCACATCACCATCGGCCATCTTTGGTGTGAGATGGTTGATTCCAGCTTGGCCAGCGACGTTTAGCGGGCCCCTTTTGGAGTGCGGTGACCTGTCACCGCACTCCAAAAAGGGGGAAATTACTTGACATAACCTATCGATGGATTTAGGCTCTGGGGCGCATTTAATCAGTTAAATCCGAACCATGGCTTCGGTGACTTCCCAGAGGTCGCTCCACTTCACAATTTGTTGAAAACCCCGAAGTTGGATACGCGTCCCTGCACGACCCGGCTTTTGTTTGCAGGATTTAGTGAATTAGGCTTGCGGCCACACTACGAATTGAAGTTTCGTGACTAACCCTGCCGCAATATCTCTCTCTGAGACAACTTAATGTTCCCCAAGGAAAGCCAGATCATCGCGGAGGTCGATCCAAAAACCTACCCTTTAGGTGAGAAGATCGAACAGTCCGTTGATGGTACCGCTGATGCTCCCACGATGGCGCTGGTCGCTTTGAGTCACACGCCTGTGGAGCGAAGGCTGTACGCAGCGATGCTGGCGGCAATGAATCAGAGCAGTGTACAGCCGGGAACTCGGCCAGACGTTTTTACGGTGCGGGCCTTGATGGAGCTCACCGGTATTGTCAGCTTGAGCACGATCAGGCGTGGCGCCGAAGGCCTGGTGGCGAAGTTTAGTGTGGAACGCGAAGTCAAACCCAATGGTAACGGAACGCGCGATCACGCCGCAGCTTATCGGGTACTCAAACCGAAGGAAGTTATCGCCCGTCGTGAAGAGCGAGGGCTGAAGTCTTACGCAAAGGAGCTCGAGAGCAGCTCCAGCAATCGTTCCTTTGAGCGCGTTATCCAGCGAGTAGTCGAGAATAAGAACCTGAGCCGGCGCGAGGCGCAGGTCACGCTGTGTTGTGTGGAAGGGTTAACCAATGCGGAGATCGGGTCGCGCTTGTCGGTGTCTGAGCACACGGTGAAATTCCATCTGCGCAATATCTTCATAAAGTTTGGTGTAAAGCGACGCGCGGAACTGATTTCGCGCTTATTGCTGTAAGTTTTGGAGTGCGCCGACCTGTCGGCGCTTTGGCCGGTCGCGACTTGTCGCGACTGCGTTGCGGTTGATTAAGCGTAAGACTTCGGCGACGGGTCGCCGAAGACGAAAGCGGTGACCGGTCGCCGCAGTCCAAATTGAAAACTTGATGCCGCCTCGCATGAGAGGTTTCCCTTCGGGGTACTGTGTGTTTGCCGTTTCACTGGAAGGTCAGGATGAAATGAGAAACATACGAGGGCAGCGGTGTGTCCGGAATGAGCACAAACAAGGACAAGAAAAAGAAGCGGAAGAAGAAAACGGCGCTGGTAATTTGCCGTGATCGAAAACAGTTCTGGACTACCCAGACCCAGTTCTGGCAGTGGGTCCGCGAGGGCATCGTGACCAAGACAGACGACAGCCCCCTAACGGGCACATTCAACCGCGAGCACGAGGAGTTATTGGTTCTATTGAGCAACACAGTCCTAAACCTGGCCCATCCTAATCACATGCGAGAGGCGCTTCTGTCGCGCAGAGTTGGGCTGGCAAGAAAGTGAAGAAATCTTATGCGAAAGAACAATGTACTTAGTGGGTTTGTAATGATGGGCGCCGTCGCGGCGGTTTGCTTTGCGGCGCAGCTCCTGGTATCAGCGCAGCAAGTTTCACCGGCGTCCGAAAAAACTACCTCCGACAACTCGGCTGCAGCTAACACGATTAATGCGGCCAACGCGAACAAGGGGCAGGTTGTGATGGCAACCGGCAGCGGCGCCGATGATCGCTATCGTATCGGTCCCGGAGATGTGCTCGACATACGAATTCTCAACCGGCCCAATCTTTCGCGCGAAGCAGTACGTGTGGAAGGCAATGGCATGATTCGCATGCCCTTGATCGACAACGAGATACAAGCGGCTTGCAAAACGGAAGGAGAGCTGGCTGCGGAAATTAGAGCAAGGTACATCAAGTTCTACCGCAATCCGCAGGTGGACGTCTTTATCAAGGAGTATCACTCAAAACAGGTGGCAATTATCGGCGCGGTGAACGAACAGAGCCGTTTTGAGTTACAGCGGCGCATACGTTTGCTCGAACTGCTGACCTACGCCAAGGGCCCTTCGCCGAAGGCAGGTCAAACAATCAACATTGTCCACTCGCCACCGTCCCTGGTTTGTCAAACTGAAGGGGCTGAAACGTCGGAGACCGCCGGCGCCTTGTCCAGCTACAAATTGAGCGAAACGCTGCAGGGAAATCCGCGCGCGAATCCCTTCATCGAGCCCGGAGACATCATCACCCTTCCTGAAGCAAACGAGGTCTATGTTGTTGGCAATGTGTTTACGCCGGTGACGATTGCACTTAAGGAACCCATCACGCTTTCGCGTGCGGTGGCGATGGCGGGAGGTGTTAGGCAAGACACCAAAAAGGACAAAGTCAGGATTGTAAGACAGGATCCCGGCACCTCAACCAGCAAGGAGATCTTGGTTGATCTTTCAGCGATTGAGAAAAAGCAAGCAGAAGACATTGCGCTTTTGCCCAATGACATTGTTGACGTGCCAATCTCCGGAGGCAAGAGCTTTATCAGAAGCCTCCTGGGTTCGGTCGCCCCCTCCGTGGCCCAGTTGCCAGTACGAGTGATTCCGTAGGAATCACGACGGACGACCGAGAAAAACCGACGGACGACCGCCGACGGACGACCGTCGAGACGACGCACGACCGACTACGGGTGACTGACGACTGACGGACAACAGACGACCGACGACAGACGGACGACGGGTAAGGGGCAACTGACAACTAACCAAGAGCAACTGACCAAGGACAGCTGACCACTGACCACTGACAACAGACGCCGAGGACCCGCCACAAAGCGGTCGTCTGTCATCCGTCGTTGGTCGTCCGTCATTTCCATGACTTATAAATTCCAAAAGCTTGAGATTTACCAACTGGCTCTCGATTATGTTTGTTTGATCTATGAGTTAGCTGAAAAACTGCCTGCAAGTGAGAACTTCAATCTGAAGTCACAGATTACCCGCGCCGGTAATTCCATTGCGCTAAACATCGCTGAAGGCTCTACCAGCCAGAGCGATGCCGAACAGTCCAGGTTCCTGGGAATCGCTTTGCGATCATTTATAGAAACCGTTGCGTGCCAGGACATCATTGAGCTCAGAAGGTACCTTACGGTCGAAGAATTGCACCCTTCTCGAAAACTTGGCGAAAAGTTATTCGCAAAGATCCAGTCTATGAAAAAATTCCTCGGGCAGCCTCCAGCAAGGCAATATCCCGGCACCCGCCGGTCGCCGGTCGTCCGTCGGTCGGCGGTCGACAGTCGTCGGTCCGAATCCGCATATCTTGAGGATGAAGAAGATGAAACCCTCTCGTGAACTGATTAAGACAGAGTCCAATCTGGCGATGGAAAGAGTGAATGAACCTCCGAGCATACCGCATCCTTACAACTATGGTGTTGATCCGAATGCGGAAGCCGAAGTACATCTGCTCGATTACTGGCGCGCCGTTCGCAAACGCCTGTGGCTGGTCATAAGCATCGTTGTGTTGGTGACAATGCTTTCCGTCGTCTACGTAGCACGCAAGCCTGACATCTACCAGGCTGGCGCTCGCGTACAGGTTGATCTGGAAAACAATAGCGCGCTGGTGGGCAAGGCGCCTTACGTATTTGGCCCCACAAACGATCCGGTCTACTTCAACACGCAACTGCAGATTCTGGTGAGTCCCGGGCTCATGCGGCGAGTGGTGAAAACCCTTGACCTCGAGCACAACCCCGACTTCTTTAAGGGAAGCTCAACGCAAAGAAGATCGACCTGGCAAACGATTAAGGGAATGGCGGGCTTCCGAACCGTCGAGAACCAGGACAGCAATGCAATAACGAAAGATGAATTGCAGGTAAATACCACCGTGGCGGCCGCAACTTCGCATGAAGATCTTGCCGAAGCTAAGCGTCTCGCTCCCTACGTTGGCGCCATTCTCGCTGGCCTCAAGGTTGATCCAGTGAAGGAGACGCGCGGGTTGTATAAAGAGACGCGGCTGATAGATATCAGTTTTACCCATACCGATCCGGTCGTGGCTTCCAAAGTAGTCAACGCCATAGCGGAAACCTACGTCTACAACAATCTCGAAAAGAAGAGTGAAACGAATACGACTACTGGAGACGTTTTGCAGAAGCGCATCGCTGAGTTGCAACAACAGATTCGCGCCGACGAAGAGCGACTGGTTAACTACGCCAAGAGCCACCAGATAATCTCACTTGATGCAAGCCAGAACACCGTGGTCGAGCGTCTGGCGGCGCTTAACAAGCAACTGGTTGATGCCGAAAAGGATCGCATCGATGCCGAGGCAAACTTCAACGCCGCAAAAGTTGGCGGCGCGGCCGGCGCGCTTGCCGAAGCTGATGCCAAACAGGCCAACGAGTCAGAGGCGAAAGCCGCCGAGTTGCGCCAGCGGCGGGCACTCCTGATGGTTGATGCCACCGAGGAAGCGCCGGAAGTGAAAGAGATCGATCAACAGATCGCTGAACTGGATCGCCAGGTAAAGGAGATTCGCAGCCGCAAGAGCACTACACTCCTCACCAACCTGGAAACGCTCTACCGGCAAGCGCTGGCGCGCGAGCAGGCATTGCGTAAGTCGTTTGAACAACAGCGGAGCGAAACTCTCTCGCAGAACGAAGCCGCAATTAACTACCGTATAATTCAACAGGAGATCACGACAAACAAAACGTTGCTTGACAGCCTGTTGCAGCGCTCAAAAGAGAACGACGTAATCGTGGCCAGCAAGCCAAACAATATTTCGATTGTCGATTACGCTCTCGCCCCCGACGGTCCGATTGGACCAAATCGCACCCGCACAGTCTTCATCGCACTGTTTCTTTCGCTCGGCTTGGGAGTGGGCCTGGCGCTCCTGCTTGAATACCTGGACGACACGGTGCATTCAACTGATGAAGTCGAGCGATTGCTGCACCTGCCTGCCCTTGCTGTGATTCCTTCAGCCCTCGGTAATGGGCGGCGTCGCTTGTTGGGCGGCACGAGCGCACTGCAAAAGCGGAATGGGGATCCGTCGGACAATCCTGAGCTGCTGATGAATGTGGATAGCCGCTCGCCTTTGGCTGAGTCATACCGCCATCTGCGCACTTCAGTGCTTCTGTCGACTGCCGGCCGGGCGCCTAGATCGCTTCTCGTCACTTCAAGCTTACCGGGAGAAGGGAAGACCACCACCGCGGTTAATACCGCCGTTAGTTTGGCCCAAACGGGAGCGAGCGTGGTCATCATTGATGCTGATATGCGGCGTCCACGTCTGCGATCCATTTTCGGAATCGAAGACCGTGCCGGCTTGAGTTCGATTCTGTCGAGCGAACTCTCGGATGCCGACGTGATGGCCCTGGTCACAAAGGAGGACAGCATTGGTTTGCATGTCTTGACGGCAGGTCCCATACCGCCCAACCCCGCCGAGCTGTTGGGGTCGGAGCAGATGCGCCGTCTACTGGCCACACTCCAGGCGCGATTCAATCACGTCGTGGTGGATTCACCGCCAGTCAGCTCATTTACTGATGGTGTTCTGATTTCATCAATGGTTGACGGTGTATTACTCGTGGTTCATGGAGGCAAGAGTTCGCGCCACGTGGTGAAGCGCTCGCGTCAACTACTCCAGGATGTTGGTGCGAAGATCTTCGGCGTCGTACTCAACAACGTCAATCTTCAGTCCCATGATTACTATTACTACCAGCGCTATTACGGCTCGCACTATTACAAGAGCGACGCAGAAGAGGAAACGACGAGAGCGGCCGCGGTCTAAGACCGACGACGGCCGACAGACGACTGCCGACGGACGACGGACGACTGATGACGCACGACCGACGACCGTTGACGCCCGACCGACGACCGTTGACCAGCAACAATCCAAGCTTCGCTAATTCGCAGGTTGGGAAGGCGGGCTTGCCCCCGCCGGAGCGCCAAAGGCGCTCCCTGGTCACAGCTAACTAAATGACAACCGCAGAATCCAAAGTCCGCAATCCGCAATCCGAAATCGGCCTGCCGACGTTCTTCATCGATCCGCCCAGTGGGTGGGCATCAATCGGACTCCGTGAGTTGTGGGATTACCGCGAGCTTCTCTACTTCCTGACACTGCGTGACATAAAAGTCCGTTACAAACAGACCGCGCTGGGCGCGGCGTGGGCGATCATTCAGCCAGTGTTCATGATGGCTGTCTTTAGCCTTTTCTTCGGCAAGCTAGCTGGTGTTAAGTCAGATGGCTTACCCTATCCGATATTTGCTTTTTGCGCGCTATTGCCATGGCAGCTTTTCGCCCACGCCCTCACAGAGTCGAGCAATAGCCTGGTTGCGAACGAACGCCTGATCACCAAGGTCTACTTTCCGCGACTGTTAGTGCCATTAGCGGCTGTGCTCGGTGGCTTGGTGGATTTTGCAGTGGCCTTCGTGATCCTGCTGGGCATGATGTTCTACTACGGAATCGTGCCCACGTGGGCGATCGTAACGCTGCCCGCGTTTGTTCTGCTGGTAGTTTTGACCGCACTTGCTGTCGGCCTTTGGCTATCAGCGCTCAACGTTAAGTATCGCGATGTACGTTACACGATCAACTTTCTGATCCAGTTCTGGCTATTTGCCACGCCCGTTGCCTACCCCAGCTCGATTGTCCCGGAACGATGGCGCGCACTTTACGGACTAAACCCAATGGCAGGTGTTGTCGACGGGTTTCGCTGGGCGTTGTTGGGGACACAACCACCTCGATCAATGCTCGTCGTCTCTGTCGCCGTTGTAATTGCGCTCTTGATTGGGGGCCTTTATTACTTCCGCCGCATGGAGCAGGAATTCGCCGATGTCGTTTAACTGCAAAGGGCAAAGAGCAAAGAGCAAGGGGCAAAGAGCGAGGAGCAAAGAGGAAGGTGCAAAGAGCAAGGAGCAAAGAGGAAGGTGCAAAGAGCAAGGTGCAAGGAGTGGATGCGCCCTCACTTTAGATTTGAAGATCTTGAGATTTGGCAGCTGGCTCGAATCCTGGAAGTTAAGCTCCACAAGCTAGCTGAGGAGCTAGACAAGAGGCGTCTCTATCGCTATGCCGAGCAATTAAGAAGTGCGGGGCTTTCGCTGACAAGTAATATTGCGGAAGGTTCCGGAAGTGTGCATTCAAGAGAATTCCAACAGTTTCTCAACATAGCCAGGC
>DATBRN010000275.1:0-6018 GCA_036560225.1 Pyrinomonadaceae bacterium
GGGCCTGGCAAGTTATGTCGGCTATATCTTCAAGCTGTCGCCGGCGGGCATAAAGGGCGTGGCTATTGGCTCGATACTTCTTGTTGCCATGGTTAACATCCGCGGCGTCAGGTTAGGAGGTGGCTTCATACGCTGGCTTACAATTCTGAAACTTGGACTGTTAGCGCTGGTGATTATCTGGGGCTTTGGCTTCGGCGGTGGGCGGTGGTCCAATTTTCAGCCTGTGGTGGCCCAACGTCTCGGATCTGCGCCTTTGCTCGCCGCTTTGGCTGCGAGCGTTGCCGACGCGTTTTTCTCATTCGCAGGCTGGTGGGATCTGAGTAAATTAGCTGGTGAAGTGCGTGATCCGGAACGAACCTTACCGCGAGCACTTATCTATGGAGTGACGATACTGACCGTCGTTTACATTCTTACCAGTGCAGTCTTTCTATATCTCGTGCCGCTCG
This sequence comes from Pyrinomonadaceae bacterium, assembly GCA_036560225.1. Taxonomy (GTDB): domain Bacteria; phylum Acidobacteriota; class Blastocatellia; order Pyrinomonadales; family Pyrinomonadaceae; genus PSRF01. Next base: position 447 of record DATBRN010000275.1, read on the forward strand.
AACAGGTCACCAGCGGCGAGACTTTTGCTGCACAGGCAGGCGAGGTTTTGTTTGGCCGGCTTGGTGGCCAGGTCTTATCCGGCATTGTGATCGTGACGGTCTTGGGAAGTCTCGCGGCCGTGGTCATGTCGGCGCCGCGCGATTACTTTGCGATGGCGCGTGATGGGTTATTCCTTCCAGCTGCGGCTGCGATTCATCCTCGTTATGGCACACCCGCGCGCGCTATAGCTATTCAAGCGACGCTTGCTTCGCTGCTTGTGCTTCTCGGAACTTTCAATACGATCCTGTCTTATTTCATTTTTGTCGTGGTCATCTTTATTGCCTTTACGGTCCTCGCGCTATTTGTGTTGCGTCGCGGGAGCGGCAGCGCGATCCCGTATCGCACCCCGGGGGATCCCGTAACGCCGATAATATTCTTGTTATTGATTGCATTAACACTTTTTCTGTTGGGTGGGCACGATCCTAAACGGGCATTTCTGGGTGTAGCGGTGGTTGCCCTGGGTTTGCCCGTTTACTACCTCTTGTTTCGTCGTCGAAGTGCACGTTGACGCGGACTATGAGCCACGCAAAGCCATCAGGCTTGCCGCGGGTCATGAAGTCAGTACCACCTCGCGGTAGCGGGGATGCCGATTGCGGATTTTCGATTGCGGAGTGCCGATTAGTTCTCTCAAGGTCGAAAGGATTTAGTCGAATCAACAATCGGCAATCCGCAATCCGCAATCGACAATTCGCGTGCCCGTTACCGCGAGGTGGTCCTGATGTTATGAAGCAAGCGCCTCCTTCCGTGAGTGCTAAACTCACGGATCAGTCGCGCGTGTCGCTCAAGACATGAGACTGAAAGGAGGCGCTATGGAACCAATATATATCGGCGTTGACTTTCATGCACGACAACAAACGATCTGTTATTTGAAAACTGAAACTGGCGAACTCGTCATTACTCAACTAAAGCACCAGGACAAAGAGCAGGTGCGCAGGTTTTATCAGCAGTTCCAGGGTCAGGTGATCATCGGTCTGGAAGCCAGTGGTTACAGCCCCTGGTTCGAAACGATGCTCGAGCAACTGGGCTGCGAAGTGTGGCTCGGCGATGCCACGGAAATTCGGCGCCGGGCTCGTTGGCGGCAGAAAAGCGATCGGCGCGATGCCGAACTCATCTGGGATTTACTGGCCCACAATGAGTTTCCGCGTTTACACCAACCGTCCCTCGAGAGTCGCGAGATCTTGCGCATGTTGCGTTACCGGCAGAAGTTGATCAAGGTGCGCACCATGAATAAGAACAGTTTGCAGGCAATCGCCCTACAGGCCGGTTTGGCCAAGGGTAAACAGTTGTTTACCAAAGCCGGCCAGGAGGAGTTCAAGGCCGCCACCATGACTCCGGTGCTGCAATGGCAACGCGACCACTGGTTGGAATTGCTTAAGCCTCTGAACGAACAATTGCTGCAGACCATGGTCTGGTTCAAGGCGCAAGCCAAAGGGGACGCGGTCATCAGCAGCCTGCGCTCTCATCCCGGCATTGGCTTATTGACTGCCCTTTGCCTGTTGCACACGCTGCAACCCGTCAGTCGCTTTCGCAACCAGCGCAAGGTCGTAGCCTACGCGGGTTTCGACCCGCTGGTGCGTTCCTCAGCGGAACGCGCCATCTACCTGGGGATCAGCAAAGCCGGCTCTCGCATGCTGCGCTACCTGTTAGTTGAAGCGGTGCACACCGCGATCAGATATGACGACGACTTAAAGCGTTTCTATAAACGGCTGGCAGAGCGCCGCGGCCGCCCAAAGGCCAAAGTAGCCGCTGCCAGAAAGTTACTCATCCGTGCCTACATCATGTTGCGCGATGAGATCGATTATGCGGAATTCCGACGTCGAGCCGTCGCAGCTCGGCTTGCCCGAAGAGGTCAAAGGCCAGCAGTCGCTGAGGTCACGGTGGCTGCCGTGCCTGAGGTACTGATTGGGCAGCCAGCCTCTCCTGAGCGCTAAGCTCTTAGGGAGGCTGTGTCGGTGAGCCAGTACTTCATCGCAAACGATTGTTAACTGTGCTGGTGGCGAGAAGCAGTCAAGCTTGCTTAAAACGTTCCTCTGCGAGTCACTGCAAGCTTGACTGCTTCCCACCACCAGCAAAAAGAGTCCACAACCGTTGCTATGCCGCACTGGCTCACCGGCACAGCTCCAGGAGAGTGCGAAGTAAACCTCATGGACGATGACCGCATAGATGATTGAGTGTGGCTTGACAGCCTTGCTCAGCTGAGGACCGCTAACGGCGGTAAAACTAAAACTAGATCAGTCTCATGTCAAAGAGCGAACACACAACCACTAAACGAGGCGCTTCGGCGTCGCGGTCGAGGTCTATTCAAAAAGTTCTTGACATCGAACGACGCTTCATAGATGACCTCATCGGACGCGAGAGTTGAGTGATTGCCTATCGGATGCGTGCTACCGCGAGGTGGTATTGACCTCTTTTCCTGAACGAGAGACCGGCTTACTCCGTGCTTTTGGTAAGTTGGTTAGGAACGCGCCGAGGCGAAACAGCGAGTTGCCAATCTGGAAGGGTAGCCGGGGAAACTCGTTGAAGGGGCCGTTCATCGTAGTTGTAGCTTCGATCGCGTTGGGCCAACGATGCCGAAGTCCATTTAGTACTTCACTGTGAGCCCGCAAGTGTCGCCACATTGGTACGGCGAACCTGCTGGGCATCGAAGGCGACGCTGAGCCCCACTCATTGAGAACCGTGGGCACGAGCCAACGAGGTTGTTTGTTCAAGCCTTGTATTCCCGGTACGTGTTTGATTTCCGTCCCGAGCAGAAGATGGGCCAAACCAATTGCGCTAACTACCGGCTTGGCTTGTCGTCTTTCTCCTAAACAGTAATTCCAATCGAAATCTTGCGTTTGAGACTCCAGGGCTGTCGACACATCGACAAGCCACAACGGCCGCCAGGCTCCTTCACGCATCAGATGGAAACAAACAACTCGAAGATGATCCTCCGCACCGAGAATGCGCACCTGTGTTTGATCGAGGTTGACGAGTAAAGAACGCGCAAACAATTCTTGTTCGTCCTTTATGCCAAACTTTGAAAACCCTGAGTGAAGGTCAACATTGAATCCCCGCGGATCTAGACTCGCAATCGCGCGCTGAGCATTTTCATATTGGCGACTGCGAACGCATATGTCGATGTCACCATGGGGACGGAGACCCCGTTCGGGGTAATACCGCGCTGCGGCCCAGCCTTTAATAAGAATCGGTTCAATGCCAGTCGAACGCAGGAGAGCGAAAACCTTCTCGATCTTAAGCCGGTGAAGATGGGAATCGAGGGTGTAGAGCCGATACGCTTGTCGCAGCTCTTGCGCAGCCACGGAATCCTGTAGCTCACTCTCCCGCACTCGCCACCACCCAAGTGCACCGACGCCCGTCCGGAGCAAGAGTGGCACAATTCTTTCAAGGTCACGGATAGAAAAATCCAGCGCTGGAGGACTAGACCGCCATGCGCCTCGGAGAAATGCGGCGATTAGACTACCAGTCGCATTGGCTGAGGTGGTCTTCATTGCCAGTCGGAAAATGGGAAAATCGTTTCTGCTGTTTTACCGTTTGCTCGAAGGCAGCAGCGGCGGTCCGCAGACACCGCCGTTACAATTGAAGGAATCGCAATCGTTGTCAATGACGCACGGACAACCTGGTGGTCGCGGACTGGCGGCACAGGGATCGGGAGAACCTTGCTGCGCAGCGGTCGGCGCCGAGATTGACATAATCACCGGCAAGCTAATCGCCGCCGTTAGCCCAAGGTTCCGGATTAACCGGCGTCGAGAAACTCTTACCGTCGGTTCTTGCAATGTCTCATTCTTTAGAAGGTCATACCGATCCAACTCCGCTAGTCCCAGCGTCACCACTTGCACCGAAACCGGGGATTTAAGTTCCTGCTCCAAAAGCCCAGCTATGTCGCCAGCGCTCTTTTCACCATCGCAATACTTCCATATCAGAGCTGACATTCGATTAAGGCAGTGCGCTCTATCCGTGTTCAAGTCGTAGACCAACACTTCGTCGCCGACTTCTTCAATAATTAAATCCTGTTGACGCGCAATAGGAAATTCGCTCATCTTTTGGCCCCTTCTTTGCAGAAATATTTGCCGGCAATACGCCCAGGTGATGGCGCTTCGCCAGTTGTCGCTGATTCTGGAAAACGGTCTTGAACTTTTAGTACCAATCGCTTTCCAAGTCAATCGGAAACAGCGGAAAGCATGCGCCCTTTCAGCGAAACTCGCCACCCTTGCGTTTGCGATTTCTGATGGAAACGTGCACGATCTCTCATAACAGTAACAAGCAGGCGAACAGAGTCCGTTAATCGAAGTCACGTTTTCAATGCGCGTAACCATTGGGCAAATAAACACCACCAACGGCGACTACGAGGGCAACACCGCCAACATCATTCGCGCAATTGAGCGAGGCAAGAAAGATGGTTCAGATCTCGTCGTCCTCCCGGAAGCCTGCGTGCAAGGTTACACCTCCCTCGATTGGTTTCTTGATCGCGACGTCGCGCGCTGTGCGCTACAACCGCTCGAAAAAATCACGGAAGCAACCGAAGGGCTAACGGCAATCGTGGGGACTGTCAGACCCAACGACGTGGCCACAGGCCGCCGGCTCTACAATTCAGCAGCCATAATCCGGGACAAGAAGCTCATAGGATTCGCCGACAAGACTTTGCTGCCGGAATACGACGTCTTCGATGATCCGCGCTACTTCGAACCTGCCCGCGAGCGTCATCTGTTTGCCGTGAATGACTGCAAACTCGGAGTGGCGGTCTGTGAAGATTTTTGGAACGACAAGACCTTCTGGAAAAACCGGCTCTATTCACACGATCCTGCGGATGAATTGATCGAGCTTGGCGCACAGCTTTTGGTTTCTATTAACGCCTCGCCGTTTAATAAAGGAAAGATGGCCCAGCGCTGTGCGATGGTTTCGCATCGAGCGAAGATGGCAAACCTTCCTATCGTGTTCGTTAATCTTGTCGGTGGAAACGACGGGATAATCTTTGACGGCGCCAGCATCATTTCCGACTGTGAAGGAAAGATTATTTTGCAGGCGCCGCCATTCGAAGAGTTCTTCGGGACCGTAGATCTCGACTGCGGCGTAGAGGACGAACGTTGCTTGCCCGGGGAGGATATCGAAACCGTTCGCAGCGCGCTTGTTCTTGGCATTCACGACTACGCCCGAAAGAACCGGTTTACAACTGCGGTCCTGGGCCTGTCAGGTGGGATCGATTCCGCCGTCGTGGCAGCACTGGCTTGTGAAGCGTTGGGCGCGGAAAATGTATTATCGGTAATGATGCCTTCGCCCTATTCTTCGCGCTCAAGTGTCGATGACTCGCTGGAGCTCGGACGTCGGCTCGGCATGAAGGTGACTGCGCGCCCTATCACCAAAGCCTTTGAGGTGTTGCTCAAAGAGCTCGACCTACCGCCCGCGACCGCCGAATCAAGTTCACGCGCGACCGAAAATCTGCAGTCGCGTTTGCGCGGAAATATCCTGATGACGTTCTCCAACGCCGAAGGACGCCTGCTTCTTTCTACCGGCAACAAGTCGGAGCTCGCGCTGGGC
>DATBRN010000276.1:0-13973 GCA_036560225.1 Pyrinomonadaceae bacterium
TCAGGTCGCTACCGCTCCCTGTTCTGTAGTGAGCTTATCCTCGCTCTCATACTCTTGCCATCGGATTTTCGATCCAGTTGAGTGTAGCATCAGGTCGCTACCGCTCGCTGTTCTGTAATGACCTATCCTCCCTCTCAAACTTTCTGCCATCCGTTTTCCATTTCAGTTTAGCTTGATTCACACCTTCTGACTGCGTTCGCCAAATATAGCAGTTCCCACACGCACCATCGTCGCGCCTTCTTGAATTGCAATCTCAAAATCCTGACTCATGCCCATCGACAACTCGCCCGGGTTGTCGCCAAAGCGGCCCTTGGCTTGCAGCTCATCCCGCAACTCTCGCAGCGTTTTGAAATAAGGACGCGCGCAATCGGGATCTTCAAAATAAGGCGGCAAGGTCATTAAGCCAACCAGACGAAGCCTCTGACAATCTTTGATCGCATCCAATAATTCCGGCAGCTCGCGCGGGTCGATTCCTGTCTTGGTTTCTTCCCCACCGAGATCAACTTGTATCAAGACCTGAAGCTCTGCCCTTTCTTCCTCCGCGCACAGACGATCAAGGCGCTGCGCCAAGGCAACAGAATCAAGTGAATGGATAACGTCGAAAAGGCCGACCGCACGTCGCGCCTTGTTCGCCTGAAGATGGCCCACAAGATGCCAGCGCGCCGCGTGGCGTCCCAGTTTAGTTATCTTTCCCTCTGCTTCCTGAACGCGGTTCTCGCCAAACTCTGTGATGCCCGCGTCCAGTCCCGCTTGTATGACTTCTGTTGGATGTGTCTTGCTGATCGCAATAAGAGTTATCTGATCCGGCGATCGATTCGTCTGCCGCGCAGCAACCTCGATCCGATTCCGAATGTCTGCGAATCGTTCGACCACGGTCCTGAGTAAGAGTGGTTTGTCCGGCATGCCGAGGCGTCTGGTAAGTTTCCTTCGTTTTCAGGGAATGTCTTAATCTAAAAAGCGAAGCCCCTAGATGAGGCCATAGCCCATTTCTTTCGGGCACTAACGGCCGAGCTACACCTCCGCCGCAGATCCGGACAACAGAGACGGAACAGTGCGGTCCCGCTTTTGGGACAAGGCCGATGCTGACGGTGGCTACATTATCAGATTGAATCAAGTGATGCATGGACTAATCGGCGACAGCAGTTTGAATCCTTTGTCCCACCCAGGACAGAAAAATGCTGATCCCAAAAATGGAATCAGTGTCGACTTTGGGACGACGCGGTCAGCGAAGAATTGATTTCAAGAATCATTTCACCCAGGTGTTTTCTTGACACCCTCCAAACACGTTCGCATAATGATTTCCCCACCTGCGGATGTGGCGGAACTGGCAGACGCGCAGGTCTCAGAAGCCTGTGATGGCGACATCGTGGAGGTTCAAGTCCTCTCATCCGCACCAAGCTTTTAACGAAAAGCGAGCCCTAGAAAAGGGTTCGCTTTTTTCTTTTCCTAATTATGGAACCACGGCTTGCGTGGAGCGTATAAAAAGAGTCGCTGAGCACTCGGCATCCGAAACGTCTAACGGATGTTGTCCTTCGAAACAAGGTCTAAGTAAGAGGTTAGGGGGTTCTAAATGAGGGCTGAACGATCTGACAGCACGGAACCGGCTCCCGAGCCGGCCAGAGACACATCGCGTGGTGCTAACCACCACTCGCAGGAATCACTTACAGCCAAGCAATCGCAGTTGAAGACAGCTGAAAGGGCGCCTCGAAACCGCATGCAGCGTCTGCTGGACATCGCGGACAAGTTATTGCATGAGACGGAAACGCTCGCCAGGGACACGGCGTTCACTGACGAATCCAACCGGCTGCGCTCCCTGAGTATCTCCGAGGGTATTGACTTCTATAGCGAAGTTGAGCGGTTTGAGACGGGACTGATCAGACTCGCGCTAGACCACACCGGGGGACACCAGGCCCGGGCTGCGAGGCTGTTGCGCATTAAACCCACCACCCTTAATTCAAAGATTAAGCTTTACGGGATTGAGTACTAAGCAGGACGAGCATTGCTGCCTGACTGTGTAACCAATCAGAACCGCGAGCGGTCTCGACCAGATACCTCCACTCAACCTACCTGAGCGACTCGACTACAGAACCGCGAGCGGTAGCGACCGGATGCCACACTCAACTTGACCAAGGTTGAGTGCGCGGGAAGAAATCGTCTATCTGCTAGTTGACGGCCTGTGACGAATCATCGGTTTGCGGTTCACGTCCATCGGAGACCGTCAGTTGCTGCTCATCAAACAGATTTGAGTCGACCAGCGTCTGCACCCAATACTGTCCTGCCGCCGGAAACGTGACATTCACAAAAAAACTGATGTTATCGGCAAAACCACCAGGCGCGATCTCGAAGCTGGTTGGCTGAGAAACAACAACAGGACGCTGGCGATCCGGTGTCAGGATCCTCACCTCGGAAAGATGAGTGCCCTCGCCGCGCCAATGGTTGACGACGGCAAACTTGATGAGAGAAATGGGCAACTGCTGCACCATGATGTTTTGAAAGACTCCCATCAACGAAAGCTTATTACCCACCTCAAGACGAACATCGTCGCAGAAAAGCGTGTAAAGCAACTCGAGTTTCTCATCTTTTGTTATTGCCGTGGCCATATTGAACTCCTAAGCAGGACAGTAATCCCGTTTGTCCTTATTCCTTTTTGTCTCGAGTCAAAATATACAGAAGGCGCGATAGGAAAGACAGGCAGGAACGCCTGCTCTACTTTAACATCTTCTTAAACTTCGCCTCGTCGATCACCGTAACGCCGAGTTCGTTTGCTTTATCGAGTTTGGATCCTGCCTCTTCACCCGCAACCACGTAGTCAGTTTTTTTGCTTACTGATGAAGAAACTCGACCACCGCGACTCTCAATTGCGACGCGCGCTTCATCGCGCGTGTAAGCCGCGAGCGTTCCGGTCAGAACAAATACTTTGCCCGCGAACGTTTCGTCCATGGGTCCGCTGGTCTTTTCAATTTTCGTCCGTACGCCTGCTGCCTCCAGACGTTTGCAGAGTTCAGCGTTGCCTTCATCGTCAAACCAGTCGCGAACGCTCTGGGCGACCGTGAGCCCAATCTCCGGAACGTTATCAAGCTCCTCGACCGTTGCTTTGCTTAGAGCCTCAAGGGAACCAAACTGCCGGGCGAGAGTTGTTGCCGTGCGGTCACCTACATGACGCAGCCCCAGCGCGTAAATGAGATTGGAAAGATCGCGCTGCTTACTCGCCTCGATCTGTGCCAATAGATTTGACGCAGACTTTTTCGCCATGCGCTCGAGACTGGCAACATCATCGAGGGTGAGACTGTAGAGGTCGCCCGCGTCCCGAACCTTTCCGCTTTGGACAAGTTGATCGACAAGCGACTCTCCTAACCCCTCGATGCGCATCGCCCGACGTGAAGCAAAATGCAATAGACGACCTTTGAGTTGCGCGGGACAATCGGCTGCTACGCAACGCGAGACCACCTCACCTTCAGGCCTTGATATTTCGCCACCACAAACCGGACATCGCTTCGGCATGCGAAACGCTTTCTCTTCTCCCGTGCGTTTCGACTCGATGACTTTCAATACCTTGGGAATGACATCGCCGCCTTTTTCAATGAGGACCCAGTCACCGATGCGAACTCCCAAACGCTTAACCTCGTCCGGGTTGTGCAAAGTAGCGCGTGAAACTGTTGTCCCTGCCAGACTCACCGGTTCCAGATTAGCAACCGGAGTCAGCGCTCCCGTGCGGCCCACCTGCACCACAATTCCGAGCACGCGCGTCGTCGCCTGCCGCGCCGCATACTTGTAAGCGATTGCCCAGCGTGGCGCTTTGTTCGTCGTGCCAAACTCATCCTGCAGCGCGGTGGAGTTTATTTTGACCACCAGCCCATCAATTTCGTAGTCGAGATTGTCGCGTCGGGATTCAATCTTGCCGGCGAAGTCGATTACTTCTTCAATCGAGCCGCAGAGTTTTCGCTCGGGACTTACTTTGAAACCAGCCGCCTCAAGCCAGTTGAGCGACTCCCAATGCGTGGCAAAAGGTTTTCGTTCGCCGGCCAGCAGGTCATAGGCAAACATTTCAAGTTTGCGCCTGTGGACGATTTTTGGATCAAGTTGCCTGATCGTTCCCGCTGCAGCGTTGCGCGGATTGGCGAAGCGCGGCTCGTCCTGTTCTTCACGCTCAGCGTTGATTCGCTCGAATACTTTTCGTGGAATAAAAACCTCGCCGCGCACCTCCAGCATTCCAGCGGCGATTCTCTTTGTTCGCAACCTTAGTGGAATGCTGCGTATCGTGCGTGCGTTTAGTGTCACATCTTCGCCGATTCGCCCATCGCCGCGCGTAACGCCACGGACGAGAACATCATCCTCATAGTGAAGTGCGAGCGACAGTCCATCTATCTTCAGCTCAGCGACGTATTCAAAAGCACGTCCCTCAGCTAACCTTTGGCAGCGCTGATCGAAGGCACGCAACTCATCTAAGTTGTAACTGTTATCGAGCGAGAGCATCAGCCGGCGATGCACGACTTCGGGAAATCCTTCGGCCGGCCTGCCGCCTACGCGTTGGGTGGGACTGTCAGGTGTTACCTGGTCAGGGTGCTCTTGCTCGAGCTTCTGAAGTCTCTCGAGCAAGAGATCGTATTCGGCGTCTGAAATTTCGGGATTGTCCAGTACGTAGTAGAGCTCTTCGTGACGCCGAATCTCTTCTCGTAATTTCTCAATCTCAGTTGTTGCTGATAAAGCTTTCGCCAAATTCCAATCTCCTCAATCAGCCAGGGTTTTCGATTGAAACCTGAGTCTATCATCAGGTGTTAACAAGGCGGGAGCAATCAATACAGAACAGGGAGCGGTAGCGACCTGATGCCACACTCAACTCATTGCCTAACAACGCAGGAGCGATCAATACAGAACAGGGAGCGGTAGCGACCTGATGCCACACTCAACTCAATTGCCTGACTACGCACGAGCGATCAATATAGAACATTGCGCGATAGCGACCTGATGCCACACTCAAGTCAATCGCATAAAGTTAGTTGAGTGGTAGCATCAGGTCGCTACCGCTCCCTGTTCTGTATTGTGGCCTTGCCCCTTCCCTTCTTTGCTTCCACTGACCCTTGTTGTACCGGTCGTCCTGGTCTTAGCTTCGCCGAGCTTATGGATCACGCGCCCGATGAACTTGATGCTCAGCAAAAAATCGTCAACGCGAATATTTTCGTCCGGTCCGTGGGGGTTAGACCCCGCATAGCTGATGCCGAAAGACGCAACCGGCGTCGGTGGCGACGATACTCCACAAACGGCGCCAACCGGTCCACTTGAGGGATCCATGGGATAAACAAGCGGTGGAACGCCATAAACCTCCGCAGCAGATCCGATCACAGCGCGAGCAACTGAAGAACTTGCCGAGGACTTGGCGAGCGGAGCATTGCCGAGTTCGATAATCTCAATGTCTCTAAAGCCGCGCAGGTCGAGGTGTTTTCTAAGTAACTGGAGGACCAGTTCGGGAGTCAGGTCGGGCACGAGGCGAAAGTCGAGACGAGCCATCGCCGTGCTGGGCAGCACTGTCTTTATCCCCGCTTCAGTATGACCAGTTTGAATTCCACAGATCGTACAGGTCGGCCCGAAGATATGTTCCTTCACGAGAGCAGGACCTTTCATCGAACGTACCCACCCGCCAATGCGAAACTCGCGTTTCAAACCCACTTCATCAAGCTCGATCGCTTTGAGCGCTTCGGTGTCTTCATCACTAACCGGCGCAATACGCGACGAAAAACCATCGATTGTGATCACGCCCTTCGGAGAGGTGATTGTCGCCAACGCCTGCACTAATCGCCAGGCCGGGTTCGGCACGATCGCACCCCACTTGGAATGAAGATCCGTGCGCGCGCCGTGGGCCCTCAACTCCAGAAATTGAATGCCTTTGAAACCAAGGCTAATGACAGGTCGCTCCTTCGTGTCTTTGTAGCCCTCGTCCCAGATACAACCCTCGGCGACCAGCATCTCAGGATTCTCTGAGGCGAAGCGATAAAGGCTAGGACTTCCCAATCCGTCTTCACCGTCGATCAAGAATCGTAACGATACAGGCAGCTTGCCAAATGTTTTTTGATAGGTTTCGACCGCGGCCAATCGCGCCGCCAGATCGCCTTTGCTGTTTGCAGCTCCGCGAGCGAAGAGCTTGCCGTCGATTATTGTCGCGGCAAACGGTCCCACGGACCATTCACTCAAATGTCCCACCGGCTGCACGTCGTAGTGACCATACACAACAAAGCTTTGCGGACCACTCCCACATTCCCCGTAGATGATTGGGTAACCGGTGCCGACCCGAAATGACCGCGTACCAATGCCCACTCGTTGCATCATCTGTTCGACAGTCTCCGCGATTGCGCGCATACCTGTTCCACGTGCCGCCACGGAAGGCATGCGACAAAGCGCTTGCAACCTCTCGGCAAAATTACGCGCATGCCGGTCAACGTATCGATCATAGCGAGCAAACGGCATGGGCTTATTTGAAATCGGCGCCTGGGGCACACCTGTTACAACCATAACGGAGGGCGGACACGTAGGAGACTCCTACAATGTGTGATCGTCTAATATTTCTCTTTTATAAAGCAGGTAGCGAGGCTGTTCCGCCGAACGTTCGAAAGCCGCCGCTATCAATCCGGACGCAAAGGCGTCCTGGAACTCGTGTCGCACGCGCAACTGTTCTCGCCTTGCCCGACCGGGATCTTCTTTGCATAGTTTGGTCCAGTTCGGCGGAATGTCAATCATCGCTTCCGGTTCGGTGGGTACGATCACCTCGGCGGCGGACCCGGCATTCGCCAAATTCGTCACCCGGTGTGATCGAAGATACCACTGGGCAAACAAACGATCGCTATCGATTCCCGCCGGTTCAGCGCCAGTTGGTGCCGGGCTGGTTGCATAATCGGTCCCGTAAAAGTTTTCCGCATAGCTTAGGGCTACAACCCCGAGCCGGTTTAGATTGAAGTGGGCGTTGCGAGCTTGCATCGGATCCCAGGTCCACTTGATAGAATTTCGGCCTTCCTGAATCGCGCGTTCGCGCTGGCTCCATTTTAGCCGCGCACCAACACCCTTATTCTGAAACTCAGGATCAACGGCCATCATGTGCGAATAACCGAAGATCTCATTCCCGCGAACGGCCGCAAGATGATGGACGAATCCGACAAGCCGCTGATCAATAAAGGCGCCGAGTGTCCAGCCACCGGCTTGGCGGGAAACAATCAAATGGCGGCGCGGCGAAATTTCGAGCTCCGGAAGCCCAAAGGCTTCACGTTGCAGCCGGACGCAGTTGTCCAACTCCTCAATTGTAGTGCATTCGCGGATTACGATGTCTTCCATTGCCGCGGGTTTATCTGCGAGTCAGTCCCGCAGACGGCCCTTCGTACATTTCCAATTCCTCATTTCTCAATTGTCATTCTTCATTGACTTGCGCAGCAAGGGTTATGAGATGACAAACGAGAAATGCTAAATGTGATATGGAAAGTCTAGTGGTTTTTGCGCTATCTGTTTCGCTGTGACAGCCTAGTCTTTGGGCGGACCTGCCGGCAGCTCAATCAATGTTCGTAGACCGGTTGGCTCAAGATTCTCAAGAGTTACAGAGCCCTTCATTACTTCAAGCAAGCGCCGGCCAATAATCACCCCGAGTTCGTTAACATCAGTGCTTCCTGCCCGAGGGGACTGGTCCGGATCAAATACTTGCAACATATCTTCTATCGGTTCGCCCTCATCATCTATGCGAACGCGGAGCCGGGCACCTTCCAGTAGTTCAGCAAAGACATTGACGCGCTGTCCCTCTCGGCTGCGACTGACCGCCCAGGCGAGAAAAGTGTAAAGAGCCTGACGCAAGCGCCCCTGGTCGGAAACGATCGTATTCACTTCCGGAGCAGAACCCCATTCGATTTTTACCTCCTGCTTCTGGGCTTGCCGGGCTACGGCAGCACATGTGTCTCGCAGAGTCTCAGCTAAGGAAAACTCCTGGAGAAAAACTTCACACGGACCAGCTTCAAGCCGAGACAGGTCCACCAGTTGGTTAAGGCTGGTGAGCAGTTGCATACCGGAATTCTGAATCTTCTGACAGAACCGCTGCTGAGCTTCGGTCAACTTTTCCTGGTCGAGAAGTATCTCTGTGAATCCGAGAATCGACGTCAAAGGCGTACGCAACTCATGCGACATTCGTGCCAGAAACAGTGATCGGTAATGCGAGACATACCGTAATTCTCGGTTGGCCTCTTCAAGATCCACTGTCCGCAGCTTTAGCTGCTCGATCAAGTGAGCGACGCGTTCGTCCTCTACTTGCTCTCCGTTATGGTGCGTCTTGGTTACGGGACTATCCACCGGTTTTCTTAGCTGAAAGCATGGATTCCTGGTTGCCCAAAGCCAGGCAACTCGACACGGCGTGCGACTCGAATTTATTCGGTAACTTCAATATAAGACTGCGTCAGATGGGTGTCAAAGCCATGCTTCTTTTTTAACTAAATCGTGCGTTATGATGCTCTTCGAGAAATTCTGGCTCGCCGCCTGCTCTCGGGACACGCCAGACGCCGGGGAAGCACAGACCGAGGTTTGTCGCCCGTTTTCGGCGTAATGTCACAAATCAATGAAGGGGACACTTACCGAACAACCGCTCACCGAACTCATCCGCGAGATTTCTACCAAGAATTTGTCCGGAACGTTGCGGCTCGAGCACGAGCGCGTCCAAACAGCCATCTATTTTGATAACGGTGAGCTTATTTACGCGGCTTCCAATCTGCGCACGCTACGTTTGCGTGAATATCTGAATAAGACGGGCATTGTTTCGGATAAGGATCGCGCGCGCTTCCAGAATAATCTGTCCGACCTGGCTCTCGCGGCCGCCTTAACCAGTAGCGGAACGCTCCGGCAGAAAGATGTGGACACCCTACTCACAAGTCTCGTCTCCGACGTTTTGCGGGTCGCCCTGTTGTGGACCGAAGGAACTTGGGACTTCAATGACCGCGCACGCCTGGATGATCCGGTTCGCGTACAGGTAGACACTCCTGCGCTGCTTCGTGAAGCAGCGCAGAGAATGCCCTTGTCATTCGTTTCTGAGCGCTTTCGAAATCCCGCTGAGATAATCTCGCCCGCGTCAGAGGTTTCGCTAACGAGCAATTTCCTTCCGACTGAAGGCTTCATGCTTTCTCGCGTCGACCAGCCAACTAGGCTGGAGGATCTGGTTGCGCTCAGTGGTTTGCCGGAACTCGATGCCTACCGTCTGATTTACGGACTGGCCCTGAGCGGCCTCGTGCATCGTGAGCATTGGCACAATGCCTTTCGCGCTGACCAGGCGAAGCCGAAAGCAAAAGAGAAAACCAGCGCCCGTGTAGCAACGGCACCTCCCCCAAGTGACGCTGAACAAGCAGGCAGTCGTTGGGGCTCGGTAAAAGACGAAGAGGAGAACCTGGAAAAGTTCCTGTTACGACTGAGCCAGGCGACGAATTACTACGAGGTCATAGAGATTCCAACAACGGCCGCGACAAATGAAATCAAAGAGGCCTACTACGCGCTGGCGCGTCGTTACCATCCTGACAGGTTCCATCTCCAGTTTGGAACGCCGCTTCATGCGAAACTAAGTTCAGCTTTTGCTCGGATCACGCAGGCTTATGAAACCCTGACCGACCCAGCTGCGCGCTCGACTTACGACCAGAAACTGGAAAGGTCAAGGCAACGCGCAGCGGCCGCTCCCCATACCGGCAAGGCTGACTCAGGCTCCGACGACGTACAGATTAAGACCGGAGGACCTGATAGCGCCGAACACAATTTTCGGGAGGGACTCGGGGCCCTGAAAGAAGGTCGCAACAAAGCCGCCGTTACCTACCTTGCCGCAGCTGCTCGGCTGGAACCGCAGGAGGCACGATATCGCGCCTATTACGGCAGTGCACTTGCTGCCAGCGAGGAAACGCGCAGGCTGGCTGAGAACGAGATCCTGGCAGCGGTTAAACTGGCGCCGGCCAACGCTAACTTCCGCACAATGCTGGCGGAATTGTATTTCGATTTAAAGTTTCCCAAGCGGGCCCAAACGGAAGTGGAACGGGCCCTGGCGATTGATCCCAATAATGCGTCGGCGCGAGCGCTGTTGCGTAAACTTGAAAACTCTCGCAAAGTGGGATAACAGGATCGTCGGACGTCCGGGCTTCTTGCCTCCAATCGAGCCTGCAGGAAACGGAGGCAGCGTTTCGAATTTTCGAGTTGGATTTTTATAATCTGCAGTAAACACATGACGGCACCCTACGTTCACAGCGAAAAGGATCGCGGCGCACGCGAGGCTTATCTGCAGTTAGCCACCGCCGCCGATCGATTCGAGCAGTATGCAAACCCCCACGCTGTTCGCATCGGCGCGATTGGCGATGCACTTGCCAAAGCGTTTCACCTGGCTACGAAGGACCGAAAATCACTTCTCACCGCGGCTTACATGCACGATCTTGGGGAGGTCGCGATGGAGCGCGATTACATGCATCGCGCCGGCTCACTGACGGATGAAGAACGCGTCGACCTCGCAAGGCATCCGGTGATTGGTGAACAGGAAGCCGCGCGAGCGGGCGCCGATCGGGACGTGCAATTGCTGGTACGCTGGCATCACGAATGGTGGAATGGCCTGGGCTACCCTGATGCTCTAAGACAGAACGAGATTCCGCTGGCCGCACGAATTCTGCGCGTCGCAGATTCGTATGCAGCGTTGACCGACGCCCGACCTTTTCGACCCGCCTTGCGCGAAGAAGAAGCTCGAGGAAAACTCATCGAGCGTGCCGCAATCGAATTTGACCCGACGGTGGTAACTGTGCTGCTGGAGCTGCGCAACGTGGAGGAGCTGCGTTCTTTTGCGAAGAGTCCCGACACGCTTGGCCCCTCCCCACCGACTGATGACGACTGGACTATTTTTACTTCGTTCCTGAGATGACTCCGTAAGAACCAAAATCCATCGTCGACTGAGGAGTCTAAACGTGGACCCTGATTGCAATCGCACCTAACCATGGCTTATATCGCATCCACCACTTTTCCCAACGGCTGGTTAAACTTCGAACTTAGCGTTTTGCGGCGATTGAAGTTTGAGTCGATTGCGCTGCCTTTTACAGGCGAGCCCACTCTGTGCACGCAACTGAAACGCTGGAAAGTGCGCGTGGCAGCGAACGATCCGATGGGCTGGGCATTCACTAAAGCAACGGCTTTGGTTGAGAATGATTCCGAGCGTCTCACTGACGATGAGATGGAGACCCTACTTGAAGATGCTTACGTTCCACGCGAGCGACTGGACAATCCTTCGCTCTTGAATTGGTTCAATGAAATCGATGCCTGGTGGTTTGATAACATTCGCTTCAATGCCGAACGACTGAGCACGCAGTACAAGCGTGCTCTGGCTTTGACGCTGGGCATGATGGTAGGTGACTACGTCCGTTCTTTCAGCGAACATAACCTCCACCTGCGGGAACCATTGTCACTTTCGAGTGTGTTCACACAATTTGCGCAGACAATTCCTTTCCCTTACGACAATTCACTGCGGAATAAAGCTTCAAACCAGGACGTACGGGCGTTCGTTGCTGAGCGCCGGCATACCGACCTGTTGTTTCTGCGTTTGCCGCTGCCCGTGGAGCCACAGCCTGCGCAACAACATCCCCTCGCCTGGCGGGAAGAGTGGCTACAGGGTGGGGACGATTTTTGGGCCGACTTTGAAAAAGGCAGGGCCGGAAAACTCGGCTCGCGCGTTCAGAGCAAGCAGCAATATCTGGCCCTGGTCGAGGATCTGCTTCACACGGCTGCGCACCTTCCCTCCTGGGCCATCGCCCATACGGAGAATGGTTTTATCTCAAGTGACGAGCTGGTCGATACGGTTTCGCGCGTGCGCAGAGTGGACGCAGTTTATTCAAAGGATTTTTCGGATTTGCTTGGCGTGCGCGCGGCGATTCTTACGGCTAATGGTTAGCCGCAACAAAGCGGTAGCCCACACCCCTTACAGTAAGGAGGTGTTCGGGCTTGGCGGGATCGTCTTCAATATATTTTCTGAGCCTCACGATAAAGTTATCGATGGCGCGCGTGTCGGTATCCTCGTTCAGGCCCCAGACTTTCTCCAGAATCGCTTTGCGCGAAACCACGTTGCCTTCATGCTTCACCAGGTAACGCAACAATTGCATCTCCATCAAAGTTAACCTGATAGTTTGCTGCGGCGTGCGCAGTTCAAGATTGTCAAAATCGATTACGCGACCGTTGAAGCTGAACTCTTCGCGGTCCTCATTGCGGTCGGATGTCTCCTTCTGATCGGTTTGCTGTGGTTCGTCGGCCCGCGTAGTTTGTTCCTGATTTTGGTCCAAATGAAACCAGTGGCGCCGGCGAAGTAACGCGTTCAGTCGTGCCAGGAGCACCGCAAGCTCAAATGGTTTTGGCAGGTAATCGTCGGCGCCAGACTCGAAACCGCGCAAAACGTCTTCCGGACGACCGCGCGCCGTCAACATCAGGACTGGCACGAAATGGCCTGCTGCGCGAAGCTCAGAAGCTACGGTGAAACCGTCCTTGCCGGGCAACATCACGTCGAGAACCAGCGCGTCGTAGTTCTGACGCTCATCGAAAAGCAAAGACAATGCGGACTCGCCGTCACTAACCGTGTCAACCGTGTAGCCTTCCGCTTCAAGGTTGAATCGCAGTCCATCGGCCAGATGCTGTTCGTCCTCTACTACCAACACTGCGCTCATCGTTTGCAGGGTACTTTCTCGGAATTGTATGGCCGGTTATGCCCTCGTCCGTCTCCTGTTATTCCTCGAGACTTTACACAAAACGTATCTTCAACGCTCTCCTCCCAGCGAGCGAGGAGGGGTTGGGAATGGGGTCGCTGCGCCAGCCGCCTCTCCTCTTGCCCCGTCTCCGCTCGCGGAGAGGGGGGCTACTCAGGCTCGTGGAAGTTGAATCGTAAACCTGCTGCCGCGTCCCGGTCCCTCGCTCTCGGCAAAGACGCGTCCGCCATGCTTTGCAACTATTGAACGCACAATAAAAAGACCGAGGCCCGTACCCTTGATTCGAGCAATGACGCGGCCAGGCACGCGATAAAAACGCTTAAAGATTCGTTTCAGTTGGGCTGCGGGAATACCAATACCGCGATCCGCAATTCGCACGGCCACCCTTCTGTCATCAACCGCCGACACCTCGACCGACACATGGACCTCCCTGACTGAGTATTTGACGGCATTGTCCAGGAGGTTCGAAATAGCTGCACGAAGCTCATCAGCGTCAGCTTTTACGTTCGGTCTACCGCCATTAACCGACTCCGCAAAACTCACGTCATCAGCACTCAGGTTGTAACGAACGCGGGTAAGATCCACGCATTCACGCACCAACTCGCCCAAGTCTATTTTTCTTAAGTTGAGTTTTCTGCGATGCTGCCCTGATCGCCCGGCCAGCAACACTTGATCGACCGTTTGCATGAGCTGGTCGCTGTCAGCAAGCATCACATCGTAAAACTCTTGTCGCTTCTTTTCGTTGATCTCGCGCGTCATCAACGTCTGCAGATACAGTCGGATGGAGGCAAGTGGTGTTTTTAGTTCGTGCGTGACCGCGTTTATGAAGGCATCGTGCTGCTCATTGCGGCGGATCTCGCGAATCAGGAAGGTTGTGTTGAGAACCACACCGGTAATAATCAACAAGAAAAAGACTATCCCGAAAACCAGCAGCGCGATCTCGCGAGCGTTTAGCAGAATCCAGCTAACATTCAACGCGATAGCGAGCGCCACCAGGCTGGCACCCAGCGTGATGACGAGAGCTATTGACTTACTGCGACCACTTACTGCCATGACGTGATTGTAGCAGAGCAGTCGCAGTATCAGTCACCAGTCACCAGTCACCAGTCGGCAGTCGGCAGACGGCAGACGGCAGGAGCAGGCGGCAGGAGCAGACGGCAGGAGCAGACGGCAGGAGCAGACCGCGAGCAGACGACAGGAGCAGACCGCGAGCAGACCGCAGCGGCAGAGAGCAGACGGCGGTGGCAGGAGCTCAGTAAC
>DATBRN010000277.1:0-6851 GCA_036560225.1 Pyrinomonadaceae bacterium
GGGCGTACGGGCGGGCCAAATCAATTGATCCGTTTAGCAAGCGGACTTGTCCGCCGCCGCGAGGCACGAGAAGGGCCAAAACAAATTGATCCGTTTAGAGAGGGGACTTGTCCTCCGCCGCGGGCGCACAGGCGTGCCAAATCAAATTGATCCGTTTAGAAAGGGGACTCGTCCGCCGCCGCGGGCGCACCAAATCAAATTGATCCGTTTAGAGAGGGGACTTGTCCCCCGCCGCGGGCGCACAAGTGCGCTCTCTAAACGGACGGTGATAGGGAGTGTAGGCAGGAAGTGACGCGAATTCGACATAGGGGAGTGTACGCAGGAAGTGAAGCGAATTCGACATAGGGAGTGTACGCAGGAAGTGACGCGAATTCGACGAACAGAGTGTCTAGTCTTGCTGCTCGTTGTCTTGATCAGCGGGAGCGTTTGCGTCTCGGCACAAACTGCGCCTCAGGTTCTCAAAATTGAGCCGCCCAGTTGGTGGGCCGGAAGTTCGCTCAATCCAGTGAGACTTCTGGTTCGTGGAAGCAATCTCAAAAGCGCACAAGCGGAGGCGGTTGGGCGTGGCTTTCGCGTTATTGGCGCGCCTAAGAGCAACGATCGCGGAACGTATTTGTTTATCGACGTAGCGATTGCCCCGGGAGCCCACCCTGGGCCACGTAAACTAAGAATCACGACAGCAAACGGAATCGGCGAGGCGACATTTGAAATTCTGGCGCCCTTGAATCGCGCCGGACGTTTTCAGGGATTCTCGCCCGCCGACGTAATGTATCTCATCATGATCGATCGGTTCAGCGATGGCGACGCTACGAACAACGACCCTCCGCAGTCGCGCGGCATTTACGATCGCAAGAACAAATTCTACTACCACGGCGGCGATCTTCAGGGGGTGATCGATCGTCTGCCCTACCTGAAGGACCTTGGTGTCAGCGCCGTCTGGCTCACGCCCTGGTACGACAATTACGACCATCCGAACCAGGTGGAATTAAAGGAAGACAAGCCCAGTACAGGCTTTCACGGTTATAACCCACAGGATTTTTATGCGGTTGAAGAACACTTTGGCACGCTCGCAAAGCTGCGCGAGTTGGTCGAAGCCGCGCACCGCTCCGGAATCAAAATCATTCAAGATGAAGTCGTTAATCACACCGGTCCCTATCATCCGTGGGTTGAGGATCCACCGACCCCTTCATGGTTTAACGGCACGAAAACAAACCACCTGAAGAATGTTTTCCAAACATGGGTATTGCATGATCCACGTCCGGTCGAGAAATTGAAACGCGAGACGATGGAAGGTTGGTTCCTCGACTTCCTTCCCGATCTCAATCAAAGCGACGCCGAGGTTTCTCGTTATCTGATTCAAAACACGTTGTGGTGGATAGGTACTACCGGTCTCGACGGCATCCGCATGGACACCTGGCAATATGTTCCCAACAGTTTCTGGCGCGATTGGAACGCTGCTTTGAAAAAAGAGTTCCCCAATTTCAAGGTGGTGGGCGAAGTGAAAGATGGTGATGTGGTTCACACTTCATTTTTCCAGGGCGGCAGCGTACGTTTCGACGGAATTGATTCAGGTCTCGATTCGCTGCTCGACTTTCCCCTCTTCTACCCGATTCGTCGCGCATTCGCTGAGGGACATCGACTTGATGAAATCCCAAAGACACTGGCAAAGGACTACCTCTACAATAATTCAAACATTCTGGTGACGCTGCTTGGTGGACACGACGATGGCCGCTTCATGAGCGAGAAAGGCGCTACCCTCGCTGGTTTGAAGTTGGCAAATGCGTTTGTACTGACGACGCGAGGCGTGCCTCAGCTGTACTACGGTGATGAGATCGCGATGACGGGTGGCGACGAGCCCACCACGCGAGGCGATTGTCCTGGTGGTTTTCCCGGCGATAAGCGAAATGCTTTTTCGCAGGCGGGACGGACCAAAGAAGAGGAAGATTTGTTTGGGTACATCCGCAAGCTCACACGTTTGCACACAGAACTGGAACCCCTTAAGCGCGGCGATTTGGTTAATCTTTACGTTTCCGACCAGCAGTATGCCTATGCGCGAACAATAAAAGACTCGGCTGTTGTGATCGTAATCAATAACGATGCGAAAGCAGCGGAGATCGAATTCGACGTCACGCCGGTGGGTCTTAAGGACGGCAGCATGCTAATCGATCGGTTGAGTGTTACCAAAAGCGTATTTGTGACGAAAGGAAAGATCAAAGTAAACATTGCCGAGCGGTCGGCGGCTGTTCTCGTACGCGGCGTGCATGTGTTTCGCGTTAGTTAATGATTCCCGCAAGCCAAAAAAAATCCTTAGGGAGCCGAAGTGCTTCGTATTGAAGATGAAAAACAAACCTCTCTCAGAGCAAATAGCAGTTGTAACTGGTGGTGGATCCGGTATTGGTCGAGCGTTCGCCGAGGCGCTCGCGTCGGCAGGTGTAACGGTTGTCATCGCGTCGCGTCGAGGAGAATTGTTGCGCCGCGCTGCAGACGAAGTGAACGCTACGCTCGATACCGCACGTGTCTTTTGGTATGAGTTTGACATCCGCAAACGCAATGCGATTAACGAGCTGGTAAATAGTGTCGTGGAACGGTGGCAAGCGATTGATGTGCTTATCAACAACTCAGGCCTGGCGGTACCGGAAACAGTAGAAGAGATCACGGAAGATGGCTGGGACACGGTGATGGAGACAAACCTGAGAGGCGCTATGCAATTAGTTCGCGCTGTCCTGCCACACATGAAGAAGAACGATTTCGGAGACATCGTGAATGTCTCATCGCAGGCGGGCAAGCACGGTTATGCTGACGTACCTTCTTATTGCGCTTCGAAATTCGGATTGCTCGGTTATGCCGAAGCTTTACGCGATCACGTGCGCAAGACCGGGGCGAATATTCGCGTGTTCAACTTTTGTCCTGGATTGGTTGACATCGAAAACACGCGCCCTGGAGAAATGCCGCACGAGGGTTTCATCCACGTTGCCAACCTGGCGCTTACCTTGATGTATGTGCTCTCGCTAGATCGGAACGTAGTGCTGGAAGACATTAATATTTACGCGCGCTAGGGAGTTGATGGACGACAAAATGCGACGCCCCGCGGCCGTGGGTACAAACGATGCAAGGGAAGCCGCTCAACTACAGAACCGTGAGCGGTAGCGACCGGATCCTAGACTCAACCGAAATGTAAAGAGAGACGATGCGTTTGTTGAGTGGTGGCATCCGGTCGCTACCGCTCACGGTTCTGTAGTCAGTTGCGACTGTCTCAATTCTTCTGTGTGAGCCGATTTATAGCGCTTCAGGGAGGGCAATAAATGCAAAAGCCACGCTTGAGCTTCGGGCAAATCTTCAACATGAGTTTTGGGTTTATGGGGATCCAGTTTGGCTGGGGCCTTCAGCTAGCCAACATGAGCGGCATATATACCTACCTGGGAGCTAAGCCGGAGCAGGTACCAATCCTTTGGTTGGCGGGACCCGTCACAGGATTGCTCGTTCAGCCAATCATCGGCTCAATGAGCGACCGCACCTGGAACCGGCTGGGCCGTCGTCGTCCCTACTTTCTCACTGGCGCAATTCTTGCCAGCATTGCCCTCTTCTTCATGCCCGATTCATCCGCTTTATGGATGGCGGCGGGTCTTCTCTGGATTCTTGACGCCAGCATCAACGTCAGCATGGAACCGTTTCGTGCGTTTGTCGCCGACAAGCTCAATATCGATCAGCGAACTGCGGGTTTCGCCATGCAGAGTTTTTTCATAGGCATTGGCGCGACCATGGCGAACGTGCTTCCCTTTGTTTTCCGCACGCTGGGTGTAGACAAGCGCGTGATCAGTGCCGCCGGTCAGGCTGTTCGCATTATTCCCGCGAGTGTCAATTACTCGTTCAAGATCGGTGCGGTCGCTTTTCTGGTTTGCGTGCTATGGACCGTTTTCACTACCAAAGAATACCCACCCGAAAACATGGAAGAGTTTGAGCGGAAGCGCAGAGAAACTTACGGTGACGCTAAGGGTATCGCCAAGATATTCAGAATTATCGCCGAACTCCTTCGCGAAATTTCCAGCGCCATGCGCGAAATGCCAACCACGATGAAGCAGCTGGCTGTAGTTCAGTTCTTCACCTGGCTCGGTCTGTTCTGCATGTGGATGTTCTTTGGATTGATGACTTCGTACCATGTTTTCGGGGCCGAGAATGAACGAGACCCGCTGTTTACTGACGGCCAGGCCTGGGGCGGCAATGCTTTTGCGATCTATTCGATCACTTGTTTTGTTGTAGCTTTTCTTTTGCCGCCGCTCGCTCGGGCCACAAGCAGGAAAAAGGTCCATGCGATCTCGCTCGTTTGCGGCGCCTTGGGCTTACTATCGGTTTACTTCATTCACGATAAGTTCATCTTGTTGCTCACAATGATTGGTGTCGGCGTCGCCTGGGCTTCAATTCTCGCGATGCCTTACGCAATTCTCTCCGGCGCTCTGCCGGCAGCTCGGATGGGCGTCTACATGGGCATCTTTAATTTCTTTATCGTGATACCGGAGATCATTGCGTCGTTTGCTTTTGGACCAGTCATTCGCGCCGTGTTTGGACCCGACAATCCGAACGCGCCGATGTACGTGGTCATGGCTGGCGGTGTGTTTCTTATCCTTGCGGCCGTCAGCGTCCTGTTAGTGAAGGATGTCGCTGACAAGAATGTGCCCGAAGAGGCAGTAGTCGAAGCCGATGCGCACGAGTTGTTTTCCGTTCCCGAGTCGGCCCAGCCAGTGCCCAGCACAGGGTTGGTTAATAAAGATTAAGGCCTATCGAAGACGCCGTTTGATGTGCGGCATGGCTGTGCCTTTCCGTACAGACTTTTTTTGAATCCCTGAGGCTAAGCCTCCGGAACCGAGGCATAGCCTCAATCAAAAACTCAGCCACCACGGAAAGGCAAAGCCATTCCGCACATCAGGCGGCACAGCCGTGCATGACGACCTCAAACAAACCGACGTTGCAGAACGACAACCTAGAACGGAAGTGTTTCTTATGTGGGCCAAGCCAATAATCAGATCATCACGAATTGTTTTGTTCGGCTTAATAGTGATTCTCACGTCGTGCTTGTATGGAACGCCTGCACAACAACCTTCGCGTGACGTCTCGAGACAACAGGCTCGGGCCACGCGGGATTGGGTACGCGATGGTGTCATCTATGAAATATATCCGCGTGCGTTTTCTCCTCAGGGAGACTTCAACGGCATCACCGCCCGCCTCGACGATCTGAAGGACCTGGGTGTGAATATCCTCTGGTTAATGCCGATTCACCCGATCGGCCAGGAGAAGAAGAAGGGAACTATCGGTAGTCCTTACGCAGTGCGAGACTATTACGCGATCAACCCCGACTATGGCACTAAGGACGACCTCAAGAAGTTAATCACCGAAGCCCATCGTCGCGGAATGAAAGTAATCATCGATATTGTCGCCAATCACACGTCCTGGGACAGCGTCATGATGAAGGGGCCGGATTTCTATGAACACGATGCCGCTGGCCGCATCACTTATCCGCACGACTGGAGCGACGTCGCGGAGCTGAATTACGCCAACCCACAATTGCGGCAATACATGACCGACATGTTGAAGTACTGGATTCGGGAATTTGACCTCGATGGCTTTCGTTGTGATGTCGCAGAGGAAGTGCCAACCGATTTCTGGGAAAACGCACGCGCGGAGTTGGACAAGATCAAACCTGACATCGTCATGCTGGCTGAGGGACACAAAGCAGAACTGCTACTGAAAGCCTTTGACTTTGATTACTCCTGGCCGCTTCACAGCGCCCTGACCAACGTGGTCCAGGGTCGCGGGCGTGCTTCCGACTTGCGTTTGGAGTGGGACAGGGAATTCAGGGAGTGGCCGCGCGGCTCATTGCATATGCGCTTCTCCGACAATCATGACGAGCGGCGGGCGATCGCGCGTTTTGGCGAGTCCGGAGCACTAGCATCATCGGCTCTGATGTTCACTCTCGACGGCGTGCCGCTCCTGTATAACGGCATGGAAGTCGGAGACACTACTGAATCAGGCGCGCCGGCGCTGTTTGAAAAACTGCCCATCTTCTGGTCCATCGCTGAAAGGCGTCCTGAGTTTCGTCGCTTCTACAAGCAAATGATGGCGCTGCGGCGCTCGAGCACGGCGCTCCGGCGCGGCTCAGTAGAATGGTTGCCGAATTCCGATGAGTCGCGTGTATTGACTTACGTGCGTCGCTCAGAAGATGAGGAAGTGCTGGTGGCGATTAATCTTTCCAGCCGGCCATTCTTCGGGTCTGTTGAAACTGCG
Source organism: Pyrinomonadaceae bacterium (assembly GCA_036560225.1). GTDB lineage: Bacteria > Acidobacteriota > Blastocatellia > Pyrinomonadales > Pyrinomonadaceae > PSRF01. Next base: position 6,277 of record DATBRN010000277.1, read on the forward strand.
GGCGCGGCTAGTTACACGGATGTCACACCTGACGTTGGACCACCCTTGCCACCCGACGCTCCCGCTCCTGAGCTAGGCGCCAGAAAACGAAGGGTGGGCCTGCCGACTCTTGCGCTTGACTCTTGGGGTTATCGAATTTTTCGCCGAACGTTGAAATAGATTCTCTAGATCGAAAAAGGAACGCAGCAATTCCGGAGAGAGTTTCGGATCGGTCGAAATTTTTCCCGTTTAGAGAGCGCACTTGTGCGCCGTCCCGGCACTCCAAGGACTCCCGAGAATTGGTTTCTCGCCGCGCGGGCGCACAAAGGCGCTCTCTAAACATGCTGGGGCATTCATGGCTTCAATCTGAGTCAGGTGAGGTCAAAGACCTTTGTAGCCTTGAACTGCTCGCTGTGTGCAAATGTTTGCCAACGAAAAGAAAAGCTAAGCCGCTTTTCGGGTGGGCCGTACTGTTTGTTTCTTTTGGTATCGGGCGATACCGGCCAGGTCCATCGCTCGGACTATCTCCTGGTTACGCATGAACCAGCGCCAGATGTTTCCGGTCCTTGCATTTTCCGCGCTTAGCAGGATTATCC
>DATBRN010000278.1:0-6266 GCA_036560225.1 Pyrinomonadaceae bacterium
CTTGGCCACGAAATTTTCATGAGCACGCTGCGAGAACAACTCCAGGCCGTGAAGGGAAACGCCGGCGGGATCAACCTTGCCGCTCTACGAAAGGCTTTATCTGATCGCGGCGGTGAAAGGGTAAAGACGATACTCGATCAGCAACTCGATCAGTTGACTGATCTTGATCTGATGATAGGAACACCCCAACAGCGAGGCGGTGAGTGGTTTGCAGCCCTTAGAAATCTTGGGTCGACAGACGCCGTGACGACTGTTCGTGCAATCACGGCAAGCGGCGAACAACTTTCGGTTAATGTTACGGTACCGGCGCGCAATTTCTCAGAGGCTGTGTTCAAGACCACCGCAAAACTTGTTCGCCTTGAAATTGACCCAGATAAGTTTTACCCGCAGTTGGATTATGCAAACGACAGCGCCCCACGCTCGCGCGATCTCCAGGAAGGTTTGGGTGAGGCGACTCGTCAATTTGGCGCCCAGGACTATGTCAAGGCAGAGACAATCGCGCGTGAGCTACTTGACCAGGCTCCTGGCATGCAGGAAGCGCGTATCGTGCTGGCGCGCGCGTTATTTGGTCAGAACCGAATCGACGAGGCAGAAAAACTTTTCCGACTCGCGCTAGCGGAACCTCTTCCGACGTCAGGTGCGCTTGCCTGGGGCAATATCGGACTCGGCGAGATCAGCTTGAGGAAAGGGCAGGCTGCTGAGGCTGCGAATAGATTTAATGACGCCGTGCGTGCCGATGCTGAATACGCTTCCACGCTGGCAGCTCGCGCGGGGCGTATCAAGTCGGAAACGGCAGCCAATACTCTTCAGGTGGACCCCACGGTTCGCTCATTTGTCGGGCAATTGGATCAAGCAATTACCAGCGGCAAGAAGGTTGAGTTGGAGTCGCGGATTGTTCCAGGCGAGCTGGTAAGGTTTATTAATGGAATTATAGGTACTCAGCCCGAACTTTGGCAGACTCGCGTCTTGCGGACAGAACAACTGGATGCGAATCTGGTAGCTGCTGACGTGAGCTTGGACACTAAGGAGCTCGGGCACCAGCGTTCCGGCACCGCAGTTCTGTTGTTGTCTCGATCGGGCGGTAGCTGGAAGCTTGTTGGGGTAGATCTCTTCGAAGTGAACTAACTGGACGGACAAGCCGATCCTTGTTGAGATGAGATCCAAATTTTCCATAGATCATTTCACATTTTTCATTTTTCATTTGTTGTCGCAGATTGGTTCCTCAAATGCTTCGGTACATCGCAAATAGAAAATGAGAAATGAAAAATGTGAAATGACAAATGGAAAATGTTTTAGAAAAGGAGCCTTCGTTTTTAATCAACACTAGCATGGAGGATCTAGCCTCAGTCGAGCGGCGCGCCTCCCGCGTCAAGCTGCTATTGATGGATTGTGATGGCGTCCTCACGGACGGACGTTTGTGGCTGCTGGAAAACGGCGACGAGCACAAGAGCTTTAATACACACGATGGATTGGGTCTAAGTTTGCTACACCGCGCGGGCCTTAAGTCGGGCATCATTAGTGGTCGGCGGTCGCTGGCGGTAATTCGTCGAGCGGACGAATTAGGGGTGGAGTTTGTGCGGCAGGGTGACCCCCACAAGATCGAGGCCTTTGAACAACTATTGCGACAAGCAGGAGTGGATGAGAACGAAGTGGCGTTCGTCGGAGATGATCTGACTGATATCCCAATCATGCAACGAGCCGAACTTGCTGTTGCGGTTGCGGACGCTGTCGCTGAGGCCCGCTCCGTCGCTCATTATGTCACGCGAGCAAAGGGCGGCCGCGGTGCTATCCGCGAGGTGATCGAGATAATCCTAAAATCGCAGGGACGGTGGAGCGACCTCGTTGATGAGTACTTGACATAGCGGCATGCCGGCCACTGCGAGTCGCGTTTGCGATCACCAGGCAGACATACGAAGAGATTTTTCATATCTCATTTGACATTTCTCATTTTCCATTTGAGATACGGCGAGCGAACTTCGCGAATCAAATGTAGAAGTGCAACCGGGATCGATCCAGGAGTTTACCGGCCCGTTTAGATACGACACTTGTGTCCCGCCGCGCGAGGCGGACAAGTCCGCTTTCTAAACGAGCGCGGTGTAAGGCGTTGGCGAGATTGCGGCGTTATGTTGACAGTTGGAGACTACCTTAACTATCTTTTCATCACTGAGGCGCGGAAAGGCGTTTCAATCATCTTTCGCGTTCATCCTTGACCAAGCGGGCGTAACTCAATGGTAGAGTGTCAGCTTCCCAAGCTGAAAGTTGCGAGTTCGAGCCTCGTCGCCCGCTCCAATTCTACCCCTCGCTCTATCTAGCGATGCGATGGGCCAGCGATGTTACTGATCACCGTTGTGACAGCTCCCAAGCGGGACTCCTGGGGTTTTTCCGGCGCGGGCCGGCTTCGTATTCGTTCGGGAACAAACTGCATTTTAGCGGATCAGCGCCGGGGGCGCTCTGGTCTCAACTGATGAATTTCTCCGTCGGCGCAACGCCCTCCGGTGCCCGGGAGACCTTGACCTTCTCACGTGCCTGGCTATAGTACTGCCATCCTGCACCACTCAAGGAGCCGCACATGACCGAATCCACCGGCGAAACTACTCTGAACCTTCAAATCACCACCACTGACGCCGCATTGCTCAAAGATCTGATGGAGGGTGCTGGCGACGATGAAGGCGCGAGCGTCGCGATTGGTGACGGCGGATCGCTCACGCTGACGCGTCACCGGCGCAGTCGCGCCTGGGGACAACCCGAGGTGATCAATTTCGCCCTGCACATCGGCACCACCATTGTGGTGCCGATAATCGCGAGCTGGATCTCTGAGAAGCTGAAGGATCGCAAGGCAAAGCTTAAGCTCAACGATCAGACCGTCACCAGCCTGACGCAACAGAGTCTCGAGTTTCTGATCAAGCAAATGACGGGGATGAAATGAGTGCTTCCGGATCATCGATGGCTGATGCGCCGGCCCCAGGGGAGCGTCTGGCGGCTATCGCGCACCAGCTGGGCCTACCGCTGTCACCTCAAGGTTCGCCGCTCCAGATGCTTGATCAGATTCTCAAGCACCTCGAGCAATACCGGCCCCTCCTGCTGAACGGTCTGTGCCTGCTCAGCTCCGATCTGACATTCTGCATCCCGGAAGCTCCGGTCTCCGTTGAAGAGTTGGCCCACGTTCGCAGCCTACTCGGTTTGTGGGAGGTGCTGCCGGCCTACCTTCCGCCGCTCCAGCCGCGCAACTGGTCCAATCGGTTTCTCAACACTCAGTATCAGTTGGCCGTCGGAAAGCACGAGAGAATTCACCTGTATTTCGAAGCCGCACGCCGTCGTTTGGGCCCGGAATTCGTCTATGGCGAGATGGAGCATCCGTTCGAGTACTACGAACAGCTAGGCGGGCCTCGCTATGTGGAAACGAAGCTCGCGGCGATGGTGAATAAGGTGCAGTCCTGGATGCAAAAGGGTCAGCTCTTCTGGAAGGCGGATCTCTTCGCCGATCTGATCGAACTCGAGCTCGATTTTTTCCGATCGAACAACAGTATGGAGCAGGAGGTGAAAGGCGCGGCATTCAATTTCGATCCGCTACATCTGTACGTCGTGGGCGAGAAAGTGATTGATCGCGTCGGGCCATTCATGCCCCGCGCGGCCGCCGAAGCCCTCAACGTGCTGAATCTCCTGGCGCTGGCGCCGGTGGTCAATCAGATCACGCTCGGCGTCATTGAGAAGCTGCCGATCGGCCCTGAAACGGTGACGCTTTTGGCAAACTCGCTCGTGCTGGAAGCCCAGATCTGGAGCGGTCTGGGCCATGAAAGCCGCGCCCTCGCGGCGATTTGCTGTCAAGTCTGGCTGAGGAGCCTTCATTCCGATTTTGAGCCGGACTTCCTATGGAAGGGCACGACCACGGAACAAGCTGCCGCTATGACCCTGCAGGGCCTGAAGGCGAAGGCGACTGAGTGTCCGCTGTTCGGCGTCATGGCAGTTGATTCAATCGTCCGTATGGACTTCGCCCCCCATCCCGTCTGGCAGGCGATGAACGTTGCGCCGGAGGCAGTATTCGCAACCCTGAATGAACTGCTCGGTCCACTCGCGGCCAATCCTTCTACTCTGCCATATCGATTGCGCTACCGCCCGGTGGTGCGCGCAATGCTATCGACGGATGCACCGATCCTAGAGCTGACCAGCTTTCACTGCCGGAACGGTCGCGTGGCTGAAGCTCTCGCCGATTGGCATCTTGAATGGGACCGGACGCGATGTCGTTTGTTGCGGCTGGAGTTGCCAGCCACCGTCGCGCGTCCTTTCGCTGAGTGGCGCGGTGAGATAGCTGAGAGAGCTAAGGAGAAGGTACTCCAGCTCGAGGAAGAAAGAGTTACTGCCGATATGTCATTCGAGGAATTCGGCCAGCGACTCGCGTCCGTTGCGGGATCGAATGCGGTGGGGGTGCAATTGGGCGCCGAGCTGTTGTTGGACTCGACAAAGGAAGATTTTTCCCTCTACTTCACTCCTTCATACCCAACCTTTTCGCTCGCATCGATCGAGAACTCCAGACAGTTTGTCGAATCGATCTGTACGCGTCTGCGCGAACTCGATGTCGATTTACTCGTTGTTACTTTCGCCAGTGTGGGAATCAGTATCCTGCACTATCGCAGCGATCGGAATCGCTGGCAGGCGGCCAATGGCATTCCGGAATTCAGCCAGGCAGCGCTGGGGATGTTGGCGGTCGACGCGGGCAGGTCCGGCGGCGAAGGAGCGGATGCCGGCTGGGGCTCTCCGGAAATGCCCGAGGGGATGACGGCGACGCAGTTGATGAGTCGCATTGCCGACCGAATGGTGCAGTACGCTTTTCAGCGTCATCAGCTTCGCGCCCGAAACTGCATGATTATCTCTCCTGACCTCGAGGGCGTGCCGCTCGCCTGCAGCCTGGCGAGGAAACTTCATCAGGAATTCGGCGACGAGGCGCGCCTGGGCGAGCTGAGCCGGACGGGACGCCCCGAGGCCTTCACGCAGCCATCTGTGGGCGGCCGCTTTGCCGGTTTTCGCGATCCGTCCCTCGAAGACGAAATCATCTGGGAGAGTCTCGGTTTGTCGGGACAGGTACAAAAGGAGTTCTCTCCTGATGATTTGTTAGCGGCGCTGGAGCGAGATCAGGAAATCGTTCACCTCGTCACGCACGGGGTGCTTGATTATCAAACGCCGGCCTTTTCGTTCATGGTTGCCAACCAAGCTCCACTGTTTTCCTTTGACCTCTTCAGCCGGAAGTTTGCCACCAAACTGCTCCTGCTGAATACGTGCAGCAGCGGCGCGGGCGGCGCGTTCGGATCAGCTTCAGGATTTTCTCCTTTGCGCACCTCGCTCGAGGCGGGAGTAGAAGTGGCGGTAGGAAATCTGTTTCCGGTCGAGACGGATCTGGCAGCGCGCTTTGCGATCGGTTTTCAAAGATCGCTGGTTGAAGAGAAGCTCAGTTGCGCTGCGGCATTTTGCCGCGCGGTGCGTGCCGCCGGCGTAGACGGTGATGAGATTCCGTCGTTTATGCTGCTCGGCCGGTCGTTGGACAGTCTTTTTTCTGAGCAGTGGGCCAACGCGCTGCTGGGCAAGAAGTGAACTCAACAGAGCTGCTTTAGCTCATGAATTTGGTTGGGTCGCGCAATGGCGCGCTGTCTTCAGAAAGTTGCTTGGGGCAACTGTGGAGTCTCAAACGGCCGGCTTGGTGATTTGCGTGTCCGGCAAGAAGATTTCTTTCTCTCCTGGATTTGATTGGATTGGGCGATTGTAGTCGAACCCCGACTCACGGTCGCGCATTATTGAACCGCCGTGAGCCTGATCTGAAACCCTTCGTTGTTGCTAAGCTTTGAATCTCAATGTGACAGAGTCAGATTGTCAGAAGATATTAGAGATCGCGAGGCCTTCTCAATGCGTGTCCGTTAAGGCCAATCGATGTGACACATCGTCCCGCAAACGTCCCGCAGCTATAGGCAAATCAGGCACGGCATGCACGGCATGCGTTGCATGCACGTGCATTTTTCTTGAGCGATTTTGTAAGTATTGAAAATAAAGAGCCGCTAAGTTAAATTCCCAAGCTGAAAGTTGCGAGTTCGAGCCTCGTCGCCCGCTCCACCTTTTCAACTGTATGACATCAGAACTGAACATGACTATAATCGCCCCATTGCCAGTACTACCGTCGCTCCCCAGGTAGGTTGAGTAGTTGGCATTTGTCTCATTAGCAGTGGAGACCCCAGCGATGAAAAGTGTTTTGCTCCTGTCGCTTGTTCTAATGCTCTTCACGC
>DATBRN010000279.1:0-16126 GCA_036560225.1 Pyrinomonadaceae bacterium
TTTCGCTCCTCCGGAGCGGGGAAAGGTTTCTGGAGCTTGCATTCTATAAACATTATGTCCCTACGGGACGAGGGGGCTGGTTAGAGAAACTTCTCAAGAAAACAAGAAGTTGAAGGTTTATTACCCAGAGAACTCAAAATAGGATAACCAGGGGAAGCATCAGAAGGCTAAACGGATTAGAATTGATATCGGCGAAAAACTAACTCTTCGAACCAAAGTTATTAGCGGGTCATCATGCTCACTACCGATACCATCCTTCAGAAGCGATACCGAATCCTGCGCCCTCTTGGACGAGGCGGCATGGGTGCCGTCTATGAAGCCTTCGACGAACGACTGAGCCGCAATGTGGCTCTAAAAGAGACTTTAGTCGAGACAGATGAATTGCGACGTGCCTTCGAGCGCGAGTCTCGCCTGCTCGCAAACCTGCGTCACCCGGCGCTGCCGAAAGTGCTGGACCATTTCACCGAAGACGCTGATCTGTTTCTCGTGATGGAATTCATCCCGGGCGATGACCTTGGCGTTATGCTCGAGCAAGGCCGCACGTTCACGCACCGTGAGGTGTTGGCGTGGGCAGATCAGCTACTCGACGCGCTCGAATACCTGCACAGACTTGACCAACAGGTGCTGCATCGGGACATCAAGCCCTCGAACCTCAAGCTAATATCGCCTTACCAGATTGTCCTGCTGGACTTCGGCCTCGCGAAGGGTCATGCGGGGCAGATGACTCGCACCAAGAATCAAAGCCTGATGGCCTACTCTCCCAACTATTCTTCGTTGGAACAGATGCAGGGCGCGGGCACTGATGAGCGCAGCGATCTCTATTCGCTCGGCGCTACGCTTTATCACCTCATGACGGGTGTCAAGCCTCCAGACGCGCTGGCGCGTGCTAGTGCCGTCGTGAATGGTCAGCCTGATCCGCTCCGCCCCGCTCGCGAGATAAAGGACGATATTCCGGCAACTGTATCGGCCGCTTTAATGCGGGCGATGGCGCTCAACATCGAAAACAGGCCGCGCACCGCCTCGGAAATGCGTGCCGATCTACACGGGATGACAACACGCGCCGAATCCACCGTTCCCATGACGGAGGTTGACGAAACAACCAAGGTGAGATTACCGCGCAGCAGTAGCCCGATGATAGCTCCGCACCTAAACCAGGAGCATGAGCGAGGACCGAGAGTAGTAGTACCCGTTCCTGAAGAAACGTGGGTCGCCCAGGCGCAGGGCAAGGGCGGTTGGAAGTGGTTTATGGTTGCTTTGTTAATCGCAGGTCTGGCTTTTTTATCAGTCGTGCTATACGTACAATTCTTCGGCGGTGAAACTTCTAAGCGCGCTCAAACGAATCCGCCGGTGGTCCGCCCGACCCCGAGTTTCACACCGATTGAAAACTCTAACGCCCAGGAAAACGTCAACGCTCAGCCTGGAAATTTCAACAGCCAGCCGGTCATTGGCCCAGTTGAGTTAGCCGCCCGCACGACCTTGGAGCAAGAGCGGGTGCCCTTCACCGAGGCGGCCTTCACCAGAGTCGTAGAAGACGGAGACACCGGCGCGGTGGACCTATTCCTGATCGGCGGAATGAATCCAAATGTGAGAGACGCGACCGGCAGGACGGTGTTGGTCAACGCGGCCGCCAGGGGCAGTGACAGCATCAGCAGAAAATTGCTACGTAAGGGCGCCGACGTGAATGCCAGGGATAGCTCCGGCGCAACCGCCCTCATGGAGTCGGCGCGTGGCGGTCATAAAGAGACCACGAGAGTTCTGTTAGAAAACGGCGCGGACGTGAATCTGACCGACAACAATGGACAAACCGCCCTACTTCGCTCGGCGGCCGAAGGTCATGTCGACATCGTACGTATGTTGATCGATAAGGGCGCGCGCATAGATCTTATAGATAAGGATGGACGCGATGCTTTGACGTGGGCGCAAATCAATGACCGCTCTGACGTGATTAAGTTGCTGAAGAAAGCAGGCGCTACAAGACCATAACCTAATCAGTGGTCGCCGAGGAAACTCACTGAAAAGTCCAGAGGAGTGTGTAATGGATAGTAGACGGGTAACGACAAGTTTGGCATTGATTGTCCTGATCTGTTTTTTCCTGCCGTGGGTCCATTTAAGTTGTGGAGCATCAGAAAACAGACTAAGCGGCGTTGATCTAGCACGTGACGGTCACAGTGGACTTTGGTTGATCCCTCTTCTCATGCTCGCGGTTCTTTCCCTCGGCATAGTGCGAGCCTGGAAAGATAGACGTGAACTCTCAGCGCTAGTCGGCCTAATTGCCGGACTTGTTAGTGCCTATCTTATGAATCGCGAGCGAGCGAGAGCCGAAGATACTTCAGGTCTGATCGCTGTAGCGCTCACAGGTTGGTTCTGGCTTAGCTTGGCCTCGACGATTGGACTTGCAATCCTCAGTGCCCTTCGATTTCTGAAACGTCCGCGAGAAACCTAACTGCGCAAGTAATCGTCGAATTTTGTGTTGGCCTATAGCTTGGATTAGACCCACGGCAGAGCCTCGCCGGCTTGAAGGAATCTATGCTTACACGCGCCTGGCTAACAACAGGCCCCAAACCAACACCAGAATGATACCAAGATGGTAAGCGATGTCAGGCAACGTTCGTGGACCCACCCCGACGATGATCGTGAAAACCCCAACCAGCGTGCCCAACAGCGCAAATCCTTGGGCGGCTAGACCTGTCGGTCGCGTCCAGGTCGGGCGGATCCAGGTCAACGCCACACCAACGAGAAGCACTATCGCAATCACCCCCTCCGCAATGCGGGCTTTCTGATGCTCGTACCCGGTGATCAGTACGCCGAAGTGAATAAGGGAAGCAGCAACGAAGGTTGCGGCCTCAAATATCATAAGAATGCGAATCTTCCGTATCAGGAAATTGCTCCGTGGTCGTGAGGTTAACAAATCTAAACTAAGTTTCGATAATATCTGCCCGCTTCCCATGAATCACTGGAATTCATGCCAGTAAAAAATAATATTCACGTTTGCAGTTCCGCTCGCGTCTGAAGCAAACGCAGGATGTGGCTCCGTGAAATTATTCCTTCGAGATGTCCATCTCGAACAACAGGCAACTGATTCACGTCTTCCCGGCTCATGATCTCCAGCGCTTTGGTGACAGATGTTTGAGGTGAAACAGTGTGGAGGCTCTCTAAAGGACGCATTACCTTCGAAACTGTCAGGGATTGCCACTGCGGGCGCTCGACCGTTTTCACCTCGTGTGGCGTGACCAGTCCCCGCACGCGTTGGTTCTCCTCGACAACGAAGCACCGCTGTGCTGTGTTCAGCAACTGCTCGTCCACAAAAGTCTGCAAATTCATGCGACCGTCAACAACCGGCCAGTCGCGCGTCATGATGTCACTGACTCTAATGTCACGAAGGATGTCGGCGACTTCCGCTTGCGCGTAACTGGCTCGCGCTGCCTCCAACAGGAACCATCCGATCAAAGTTAGCCACAACCCACCAAAGCCTGCGCCACCGAAAAAGCGAAGAATTCCCCAGATAATGAATGCGAAAGCAATGAACTGGCCCACTCTCGCTGCTATTCGCGTGGAGCGCGAGGCATCTCTGGTTACCCACCAAACTATAGCGCGGAGTACTCGGCCACCATCGAGAGGAAACCCAGGGACCATGTTGAAGACGGCAAGCCCAATGTTTATGTAACCCAGCCACTGGAGAACCGCCATGGGAGGAGTGCGTGGCTCCCTGCTCGGCGACCAGCCGAGAGACCACGCAAGAGTTAGACAAGCTGCGCCGATGACGATACTCGTGATGGGACCGACGATCCCCATCCAGAACTCGGTTTTTGCGTCTGACGCCTCTTTCTCGATCTGCGCCACGCCCCCAAGGGCGAACAGAGTGATAGATTTCACCGGAAGGCCACGCGATCGTGCTACCGCCGCATGAGACAACTCGTGGAGCAAGAGCGTCGTGAAGAAGAGCAGAGCCGTGACGATCGCCGTCGCCCAGATCACGCTTGGGCCCCAATGTGGATTGATCACCTGGAACTGGCCGACGAGAGACAGCGTCACCAGGAGAGCTATGATCAACCAACTGTAATGCAGTCCCAACTGCACCCCGAAAATTCGGCCGAGCTTGATCTGTGCTTCCATTTCCGCTCTGCTCGCTCAAAGGCCGTCAGCCTCAGCATCAACTTATTGTTCAGCTCCGGCTGCCTGAAGTAATTTGGCGATCTCGGTGTAATCTTTCTCTTTCGCAAGCATCAGGGCCGTCTTTCCGGTCGCACTGAATTTCCCGGTTACGTAAGCACCTTTGCTCAGCAAGACTCGGACGATTTCGCTTTCACCGGATGATGCAGCCAGCATCAGTGCCGTGCAACCATCGTTAGCTGTTGCGTTCACATCAGCGCCGCGATCCAGCAATAAATTGACTGAGTCAGCGTGGATATTGGTAACAGCAAACATCAGAGCTGTCCGGCCCTCATCGTCTTTTTCATTCACGTCCGCTCCGCTCTTAAGTAACGCTTCAATCGCTTCAGTCTGTCCTTCGAGTGCCGCACGCATTAGCTCTGTGTGGCCACCTTCATGCGCTGCAGACTCACTCAGCTGTGCGCGTGTAGTCATGATTCACCTTCTTCTGGCATCGACTCTACTCTTTGTCACCGACTCTTCTTCGTCTGTTTCCGCCGCCCATTCTCAATCGAACAGGGAGCGTAGCTCGCAACCGACCATGCGACACTGCCCATGAGCATTAGCAACAGCCAATAGTACCTTCATCTGATCCTCCCGGCTTATCGGTGGATCGCACCCACGCAAGTCAATCTTCATGCTCAACCCAATCCCACTCCGGCCGCTTCCCAGGTTGTGGTTCGGTGTCAGGCGGTGACGGTTCAGACGTTGAATTCTTTGGATCCTGTTTGATGGGATCAAGTGGCTGCGACGGCGGCCGCTCAAGCTTCTCGACTGGCTGCGGCGGGTCCACCTTTTTCTCACGGTTCATGCGCAATCTCCCTTATGCCTGCCCATAATCATACCTCGATCCTTTCGATGCCGCTTTTGATATGTGCAACGTATATAAGGATCTGAAATTCCGGCCGGAAGTCTACGAAAGTATTACCGAATATCACGAAGAAAAAGCTGATGCTGCAAAATAATTCTGACTGATGTTCCCTCTAGATTGCGTCAATGGAGGCGAGCGCATAAACCACCGCCTTCTGCAAGAGGCTCTCCTTGATAGTGCGTGGGCGGTCCAGCGCCATGCGTTCAAGGTATGGACCTGCATTGCGGGGAATTGCAAGGGTTTTGAGAATCCCAGTCAATCGGGGCCTAGGCAGCTTCTGCCACTGAACCGTTTGCTTCAGAATCCGCAAGGCTTTTCGTAGCACAACCTCGTCTGAGGTCAAGTCTGTACCGAAGGGAAACTCCTGGAACATTCCTCGCTCTCTATGCCGAATCAATACTCTCTCGAGACGTTCGGGTCGGTTGTCGCGGGCGTGGTCAGGGATATGGTATTCCTTGCTGATTTTACCAGCAAATTTCGCCTGCTTAAGAAGTTCATCCTGAAAACGTGAATCCGCAACCTCCAGCAGTGCCTTCATTACCTCCTCGTCGTTGCGTCCCCTCAAGTCGGCGACACCATACTCAGTAACCACGACGTCTCGAAGATGGCGAGGGATAGTCATGTGGCCGTAACTCCACCGAATATTGGAGCGCAGTTTACCGTCCTCACTTTTAGTGCTTCGGATCATTATGATCGAGTGGCCGTCCTCCAGTGCGTGCGCCATAGCCACAAAGTTGTACTGGCCGCCGACACCACTGAGAACACGGCCGTCTTCCAGGCCGTCGGAAGTAACAGCACCACTAAGTGTGACGAATAGCCCGGTGTTCACGAACCTCGCCGCCTTGCGCTGCAATCGCTTGAGTTCTTCCTGTCCGTAAAGTTCATTCACGTAAGAGATTCCGGTCATGCAGATTTGTTTGCGCTCAGCAGCGTCCATTTGGCGCAGAGTGTCATAGAATTTTTGGGGTCCCAAGAAGAAGCAGGCATGCGCAAAATGCCCACCCTTCAAACTGGTGCCCAGGCAGCAACGAGCGATCTCAGCGCTCGCATCCTCATTCGCTAGATCGGCTCGAATGGAATTTCCGTTCTCCAATTGAATGAGGCCATTCTCGTAGTTCAACTCTGACCGCAGAATTCCAAAACGCTGTAGGAGAGTAAAGTCCTCGGCCGTAAGGAAAGAGGAAATGACTCCAGCACCGACTAGTGCCTTGAGCGTCTTTTGGGTAACCCCTTCGTCGATCAGGCCATCATTCAATAGCCGCTGTAGGCCGGCGTGTTGATAAACCTTTCGTCGGAGAATCCCGCTGCGAAAGAGTTCGACAAAGCCATCGACCAGCATCTCTGATGAGGCATAAAGTCCCTGCTTGAATTGGCCAACGCCGCCCAATCGCTCAATCACCATACCGAACCGTTCAAGAATCTTCGCATCCTCGAGAATTTCACCATATAGATTGTTCTGCTGGTGCCTGAGCTTCAACAGGTAAGTGATTGCATCTTCAAGTGCGCCGATTCCGATCTGAAGCGTGCCACCATCACGGATCAGCGCACTGACACTCAGGGCAATCAGGTATTCGGCAGTACTAACGCTTTCGTTGGGCGGCGCGAAGAGAGGGAAGCTGTATCCAGGCTCATCGACGACGGCATCGAAGTAATCCGGTGCAACAGCCGCATCCCCGTACATAAAAGGCAGGTTTGTGTTCACTTGCGCCAGCAATGCGATTTTTGCTCCCTGAAGTTCCATTTTGCGTAGACGCGGTACTGCATCCAGGGTCAGATCAGGATTGCAACTCAGGCTATAGCGAGTCGCGCCATCCTCCTCTGTCTTGCCAACCAATTGGGCCAGCACATTGATGCCAGCATCGAGTAGATCGCGCACCACGTGAGTGTAGTTACTGCTCATGTAACTTTGCTGCGCGAGGGGACTGTTGAGAAAACTTCCCGGCCGGAAATAGAATTCCGTTACGCGGATGTTATCCGGCAACTTCCCTCTCTTGAGTGGGTCAACATAAGCAAGGTCCGGATAGCCGGCAAAGAGCCGCTCGGCGAGCGGCTCCAGGAAGCGTCGTTCCAATTCGCTTTTCCAGCGCGGTCGGGCGAGCGTAAGTGCGGTGAAAATCTGCAAGTCAATGGACGGATCTTCGCTTGCGCGCCGAAAGAACTCATTGACCAAATGATTAGCCTTACCGAGCCCGAGCGGCGTTCCGAGGGTAATGCGCCGCCCCACCTTGCGGAGCGTCTCCTCGACGCAGGTTTCGACGTCTGGATAATAACTGGGACGATCGCTCATCGTTGTCCCCTCTGTCTTGCTTGTTCGTAAAGCTTCAGCACAAGTTCTCGGAGCCAATGTGCCCCGGCATCCTGATCCAAATCTTCAGGGATCGTAACCGGCACTCCAAATTGAACAATGCAGCTGCGGCGCGGCCACCGTCGCTCACTCAGCCAGATCGCAATCGGCACAACAGGCGCGCGTGATTTCTTGTGAAGGTAAACGACTCCCGATGCGAATTCACCGACCGGAGGTTCGCGCTTTTTCCAGACCTCTCCTTCGGGAAAGATCGCTGCCACCTGACCCTCATTCAAAGCTACGAGCATACCCCGCAGTTTCTCAGGAAGGGATCTGTCGTCATGCTCTTCGGGCGGCAACTCGATCACGCCTTCCAGCAGATAGATGATTTTGATCAGAGGTTTAAGCCCCCGAAGAATAAGACTGCGAAAGTCCTGCGTTCCCAGCGTCCGAACCGGAACCAATGTGCTAACGCGCCGAAAGCCAAGCGCGATCATTAGCAACCCCAGATCGAGGTATGTTCGGTGGTTAGCCGCGAGGATAAGGCAGTGTCCACGGTCGTCCTCAAAGAGCCCCGCGGGACAATATGTACGAATCGAGTAATGCAAGCGTAGGAGTTGACCGACGAGCCACGAGGAATATTGGCTGGCCACGACAATCGATCGATAGCTTAAGCTCTCTCCCACGCGCATGCCCTTCTGGCAATTCTTAGTATTCTCGATGCTATCGGTGTGAAACTACTCCGTCAATGCGCACGAGTCACGTTAGACTTTGAGATTCCAACCGACTTCGACTTGCGGCAACAAACCAACCGGGGTTTGAATGTCTGAAGCTTGGTAAATCAAACCGGGGTAAAGTGAACCTTCTCTCTGAAGCAAGTCCGGCGGGGTCATACGATGTAATTGTTGTTGGAGCTGGGCCAAACGGTCTTGCAGCGGCGATTGAGTTGGCTGCTGCTGGTCATTCAGTCTGTATTTTTGAAGCGAACGAGATTATTGGCGGCGGCGCTCGTTCCGCTGAATTGACCCTGCCGGGTTTTGTGCACGATGTCTGCTCTGCGGTGCATCCACTCGCGGCCGGGTCTCCGTTCTTTTCGAAATTATCACTGACTCAATATGGTTTGGAATTTATCAATCCGCCTGCTCCGCTTGCCCATCCATTCGATGATGGCACTGCCGTGTTATTGCATCGCTCGGTCGATGCGACTGCTAAAGGGCTTGGAGCAGATGCCGAGGCGTACAAAAACCTTATGGGACCGCTTGTGGGAGACTGGAGTGATCTTTCACACGATCTGCTCGGCCCTCTTCGCATCCCGCACCATCCGTTAAAAGTAGCGCGGTTTGGTTTCTATGGAATCAGATCAGCAAGAAGTCTCGTTCAGAGGCTGTTCAAGGATAAACGAACGCGCGCGCTCTTCGCTGGACAAGCAGCCCATTCATTTCTGTCGTTGGATCGACAGGCGACATCAGCCTTTGCTTTGGTATTGACGACTGTGGCCCACGTAATTGGGTGGCCAATAGTGCGGGGTGGATCTCAGAAGATTACTGATACTCTTGCAAGTCACTTCCGAGAACTTGGCGGCAAGATTTTCACCGGCGTTCGGGTCAAAGCTCTAGCTGATTTACCGCGTGCCCAAGTGGTGATGTGTGATATCACTCCGCGCCAGCTCCTCAGTTTGACTGACAACGAGTTGCCGTCAGGTTTTCGGAAGAAACTGCAGCGGTATCGATATGGGCCAGGAGCTTTCAAAATTGATTGGGCGCTGAGAGGCCCAGTTCCGTGGAAAGCGGTTGAGTGCTTTCAAGCTGCAACGGTTCATCTCGGCGGGTCTTTTGAAGAGATTTCAGCATCTGAATCTGCAACCTGGCGGGGCCAACATTCTGACAGGCCTTTCGTAATCATTTGCCAACCGACGCTCTTTGATCGTACTCGCGCGCCACAGGACCAACAAACGCTCTGGGGCTACTGTCATGTCCCGAATGGCTCAACCTTCGATATGACGGAGCGTATCGAGAATCAAATCGAGCGCTTTGCACCTGGCTTTCGCGACCAGGTCCTTGCAAAGCATGTAATGTCTCCAGCGACGCTCGAGGAGCACAACGCCAATATAATCGGTGGCGATATTAACGGTGGGGTTCAGGATTTGAGACAGCTGTTCACACGGCCGACTATGCGCTCGTATTCGACTCCCTTGAAATCGCTATATATCTGCTCGTCGTCAACTCCGCCTGGCGGTGGAGTTCACGGGATGTGCGGATATCATGCGGCTCGAAAGGCTCTCAGGAAAGCCTTTAAGTAGGCAGATCATGACGGGCATTAGCCGTGCCATCCAAGCGACCGTGTTCTAAATTGCAACAGTCGGGAGTATAGTATTCCCTCAGCGTTCCAATTTTTCACTTCAATCGGTCGCGAACCGTGCTTTCGATCGGCGCAAGGCAGGGAACAAACAGCTTTGGCGATGTAGGTTATGGCGGAGCTTGCCCTCCACTCGGCGACCGTGAACATCGTTACGTCTTTAAGCTTTACGCGCTGGATACTGACCTCGCGGTTCAGCCAAGAGCAAGGAAAGAGCAGTTGCTCGATGCCATGCATGATCACGTTCTTGCAGAGGCTCAACTCGTAGCCAAATACAAGAGGTAGGGCCAATCAACGCTCTGCCAAGACGGAGAGCGATGATCGATCGCTACAATGCCTCAAAATATAGTCGTGCATCCATTTGATGAAGTTGAAAGCGATTTGGTTGAAGCTGTACGTGTTGCCGTTGCATTAAGCTTCAAGATGGAAGTGACGCGCGGCGAGAAGCTCTCCGTTCCCGCTCGAAGCTACTCGCGCAAGCGCAATCAATTTCTTTCGACTGACTTGCTCGAGGTGCTGGCGATACATCGACACGGCGACAAACGCATTAGACTTGGCATCACGAATGTTGACCTCTTTGTGCCTGAACTCAACTTCGTTTTTGGTGAAGCTTCGAGCCCTCGGCGCGTGGCAGTATTTTCTATTGCGCGCCTTAATCCGGAGACTTATGGAAAGCCAAACGAAGAGGCGATCTTTTTTCAGAGGGCGACGATTGAGGCAGTTCATGAACTGGGTCACGTGTTTGGCCTAAGTCACTGCACGAGACTCGATTGTGTAATGTGGTTTTCAAATACGCTGTCTGAAACGGATCGAAAGGGCAGCAAATTCTGTCAGTGTTGCGCCACGAAACTCTACCAACTGACCCATTAAGGAATTCCTACCTGGGCACAATAAATTTGCAGGAAATTCTTACGCGTGATCCTTAACCTCCGTCACGCCTGCCTGACGCGCGCAATTAGCGCAGCAGTAGAATGTTTTGTTGGCCTCGATACCGTGCCCCACGATCTTACATCCGCAGTGATCGCACAGCGGTGCTAGTTTGTGGATCGCGCATTCGAAGCTGTCGAACGTGTGTCGCTCGCCCGCTGCTATCACCTCAAAGGATAGGTAATAGTCGTTACCACAGACATCGCACTTTGCCATCGGAGTTTACCCCCTCGAGGAGACAGTTATCGACTTTCTGCGTCATTGCTTTTGAGATTACTGATATTCCTGCCGTCGAAATTTCAGATCTATAATCTCTTTTTCTGGAACCCATGTTCCTTTCACCATCGTGACGAATCGTCGGCTATCAGATGCTTCTGCTGGCGTCAGATGGTTTACTTCACAAGGATGCCAACGCAGCTCACTTCTTATCAAACACCCGCCGATTTCGAGATTTCCTCAACCACCTCGGCAGTTGTTTCCGGTTCGTGCGCACGAATCGCAACGTCAGCCTGCGCGATGATCCCGACGATCTGATTGTTGTCATTCACCACCGGAATGCGTCGAACCTGATGCTTTTCCATGGCGTCTATCGCGTTTTGCAAATCATCATCGGCGTGGCACGTGACAGGATTACGAGTCATTATCTCTTCGACCTTAACAGCAGCAATCTGACGCGCCTCGGCAACTACCTTCAATGCCAGATCGCGGTCAGTGACTATGCCAAGTAGCCTTTTGGTTTGTTGATCCGCTACCACCGGAACAGAACCGACAT
The DNA here is from genome assembly GCA_036560225.1 of Pyrinomonadaceae bacterium. Lineage (GTDB taxonomy): Bacteria > Acidobacteriota > Blastocatellia > Pyrinomonadales > Pyrinomonadaceae > PSRF01. The sequence continues at coordinate 11,359 of DATBRN010000279.1, forward strand.
CTTCGTCCTTCATTAATTGAGCTGCCTGATCCACTGTATCACCCGGTAAACAGCAGGTTGGCTCTTTCGTCATTATTTCATTACACTTCATTGTGCTCGCTCCTTTCGTCTCGGCTTCTCGCTTGTATGCGCCACTCTCACCCTCTGTGCCCCCGCCGATTACCCCCAACTCCTCTCCCAAATAAATCAACTCCGAGCCACCTGAGTCTTCGTAACCGGCTGCGCCTCGCTCACCCTGGCCCCAGGACGCCTCACCATGTACGGTCTTGTCACTTCTTGCAGGGTTACTTCCCCTTCGAAGGGAAGTGTTCGATTCCTCGTCTGAGTGTACTTCTACACTACACACACTCCCAGTGTATGTCTGCATATGGACCATCTTTTGGATTCTCCCATCCCGACCGCAAACGTGATGCCAAATTCACTCATGGTTTTTCTTTCTCACTTTAAGCCTCCACCTTTCAACCTGCAATGAAGTCCGATTCTTGCAGCGACTTGCCACAGCATTGAAAATGAGCACCGGAAAACCACGTGACACTATCCTGGCACTTTATTTGCGGCTCATCATTCGTAAAACGGAGCTAAACCTAAAGGAATCCATAAGGGTTTGGGAAATCACTAAATGGAATCGTGCGCCTAACACGGCTACCCGAAGGCAAAATATGAAACGACAATTCTTTGTATGGCTGATCGCGACTAAATAGGATCTGCTGACTCGCTGAAGCCAGATGCATCTGCGGGCATGCCGATCATAATTTGAGGTAAGAGAACTTAGGAGAATAAAGGTGAATATTTCAGAAACAAAGAGTGTTACCGTGCCGGAACTTGCACTAATTGCAGCAACGCGAGGGGCCATCGGGTTTGGCGCAGGCTTACTCCTTGCCGATAAGTTGAAGCGCGAACGACGGAAGGTGCTGGGTTGGTCGCTGTTTTTATCAGGTCTCGCAAGCACAGTTCCGATTGCGATGCACGTTTTCGGGAAAAAACAAACGGACCTCACGCAACACTGAAGCATACACTGGATCATTTGGAAGTAGTCCCTTCGGATCTACTTCTTGCCAAAACCAAGACGGGCAATGCTAAGAATTGTAAGACGACGGAAAAGATAACTAGACCGAGAATAGATCTGTCGTACAAAAAACCCATAGTAGTGCTGCCGAGAAACCAGGCAATGCCGTAGCCTGTATAGAAGAGTCCGAATCCCGTGCTTCGCTTTGTCACCGGCATAAGCTCTGTGAGCATTGCCTTCAATAAGGAGTTCTGCGCCCCCAGCCCGATACCCCAGAGTGCCATACCGATCAAAGCGAGCCAGAATTGACCAAAGAAAACCATCGGGGCAAATATTGCGCCGACTGAAAAAGCAATCAAAACGATCGAGAAACCGATTCGATCAAAGAGACGCCCAAATAACAGGTTGCTCAACGCTCCGGCCCCCATGGCGAGCGCATAGAAAAGAGGTATATCCACCTGCGGAATGATCGCGGCTCTCTGAAAGTGAAATGCAATCAAAGAGAAGTCTGCGAACCCTGCGGCGATCAGCGCTCCTGCTCCTACAAAAATCCAAAATGCTTTTGGAAATCCTTTTGCTTCTGAGAAATCAGCTGGCTCCTGCTCCATCTCATGTGGACGTGGATGCAAAATTCGCGCGACGACTAACGTGGCAAGACATAAGAGCGCAGGAATAATTAACACGGCAAACCCGCTTCGGTATCCGCCTTTCAGATAGAGAACGAGCGCTACGATTAATGGACTTATTGCCGCTCCGGCTTGGTCCAATCCCTCATTCAAACCAAACACCCAACCCCGACCGATCGACTTCCCTGCGTAGGAAAGCATCGTATCAACTGCAGGTTTTCGGATCGCCCGACCTGTTCGTTCCGCGATTATTAATACCGCGGCTAACGGCCAGTTGCCGGCTAGAGCTAATGCGGGCACTGCCAGAACATTGACTACATATCCGAGTGAGGTGAAGAACCAATAGCGATGTGTCTTATCAGCAAAATACCCTGAAACTGAACGAAGACTGTAACCAAGCAGTTCGCCCAAGCCCGCCACGAAACCGACGATGGTCGCGCTGGCTCCCAAAGATCCAAGAAACGGGCCGGTGATGCTCCGTCCGCCTTCATACGCCATGTCGGCGAAGAGATTTACGATGCCGATAATGAGAACAAATCGGAACGCCAGCCGCGCGACTTGCTTCGGATGATTCTTCGGCATATTCAGGGAAAGGGATTATAGGCCTGCAGATATCTTGGTGGCGCGTTAGGCCCGTTTTGCCGCTAGAGTTCTCGCTTTGAGATGCTGCGACGAACGAGCGTCGACAGTATGACCAAAGCCAGTACGACGGTTTGTAGAATCGTCCGCAAAGTTTGAAACCGCTGCCACTTCTCAGCCACTTCCATCCAGTTTGACGGTGGAGAATTCGCGCTCCATGTCTTAATCTGATTAATGATCGGGACGTTGCCGAGGACCGTGATCAATGTGGCTGTTACGACGCAGGCGCTTGCAGCAATCAAGAGATAGAAACTGAAACGATCACGCCGAGCGAGGAAGGTTAAAGCGATAGTAAGAAGCGCACCCAGGATCGCTACTGTATTCAAAGGACTCGTAAATACCAGGATCGCATGTTGCATTTTCTCGGCGTAAAAAGTCGGTGACATGCCCGAAGGGTTATAATCCAGCCAAATAACAAATGCCGCCCCAGAAGTTAGAGCCACGAAAAACAGAGCTAGGAATAGAACGATCTTTCGTACCATACTATCTCCCCGGCTACATACTATTCATGCGCCCAACACTATACTGGCCAACGGTCTGTTAATACCGAGGGAAGTGCAAGCCTGCGCTCATCACCGTTCGTAATTCTGTGCCGGGCAGATTCTTGCATCCAATGACGCTCGACCCGCTCCGACTATCAGCAGAAAGATAGCCCCCAGCAGCATCGCATAATCAGTCCGCGCTTCATGAGCCATCGCCCAGAACCCACTCTTCAGCAGTATGGGAATCTTCGTCGTTGAGATGGCAACCAGCATGTCAATGATTAGTGCGATGGCAGCGAATCTTGTTAGTAGGCCGAGAATGACCAAAGTGCCGCAGGCAATCTCAACCACCGCTACGAAAGGAGTGATTACGTGCGGCGCGGGAATCCCGATCTTCACGAAACGGCCCACACCGAGATCGTCCGGGAAGAGAAACTTCTGAATGCCCTCTGAGAGAAATACTGCTCCCACCGGCATCTGGAGCAATCGTGGAGGGATTAGCGCGAAGCTTAACGGCCGCTGCGGTGTAAACGAGTAGCGCGCGTCTGAGTATGCCATGCTCGCCATTAGATCTTCAGTAGCGGTGACCTCACCGCCCATCTTGTTCTCGTCGGGCTTGGACGAAGACTCATTTTTCTTTTGTCCTTCTGAGTTCGCTATATTCCCTCCACTACAACCGGTCAATACAACTGCCGTCCCGACGATCGCTGAAGTGCGCAGAAAATCGCGCCGTGTGTTTGATGACTTCATAATTTCAACTCCCTTTTCTCGAGCTGCTCAAGATAATGAAGATCCAATCTCAGATCGCTGTCCTAATCCTCGACAATAGCTCGTCCACAAGTTCGCGAATCTTGATCTTTGCAGCCGTTAACGCGTTTCCTCCTACACGCGTCGCCCGTTGTAAGCGTCGCGCCTGACGCCCTCTCGTTTTTCCGTAGAGCGCGGATAGCCTCGCGCTCCAACCTATTAAGATTTTTCACCCATTAAGTGCTGACTTCAAGTGTATTATCGGATTTTGACAACGAAGAACGATAAGGCCCGCTATAAGTGCGGTCAAGCGTGTTGGCAATTGAATAAGAAGCCAATCGGGGCAGCCAACTCTAACCGGACTTGCGGCTTCTACGATAATGGAACTAATAATTGAGGAAAGGGGGCGTACTCTTTCATGCGCAATGCGATTCTTCTTCTTTTTCTTATTCCAGTGTTTGCCCTTTGTGGGCCTCGGCCGGCGACCAATGATGCCAACGCTGTGGGAGTGATCATTCGAGAATACGATGTGCCAACTCCGAATTCGCGTCCGCATGATCCGGCAGTCGCTCCTGATGGCGCTCTGTGGTACACAGGGCAGTTGGCAAACAAGCTGGGCCGTTTAGATCCAAAGTCTGGCGAAATCAAGGAGTATTCGTTGAAGACACCCGACTCCGGTCCGCACGGTCTTGCAGCCGATAGAGACGGCAATATTTGGTTCACCGCGAATTTCAAAGCTTACATTGGCAAGCTTGATCCGCGCTCGGGCAACGTAACCGAATACCCAATGCCCGATCCACGGGCGAAAGATCCGCACAGCCTTGTGTTTGATCGAGACGGAATGATTTTTTTCACGACTCAAGACAGCAACTTTGTCGGCAAACTCGATCCGAAAGCCGGCAAGATCACGCTGAAGGACGTGCCAACAGCACATGCTTTGCCCTACGGCATTATCATTGGACCCGATGGCGCGGCTTATTTTTGCGAATTCGGCAGCAATAAGATCGGGAAGATAAATCCGAAAACGGTTAACGTGACTGAAATTGTTTTGCCGGATCCAGGCGCGCGTCCACGCAGAATCTCAAACAACCCCGATGGCTTGATCTACTACAGCGACTTCGCACGCGGCTTTATCGGGCAACTCGATCCAAAGACTGGTAAAGTCGAGGAGTGGAACTCACCGGGTGGGCCAGACTCACATCCCTATGGAATCGCTTCGACTTCCGATGGCACTGTTTGGTACAGCGAATCGGGTGTTAAGCCTAATA
>DATBRN010000280.1:0-5277 GCA_036560225.1 Pyrinomonadaceae bacterium
TATCAGGCTGCAATAGAGCAGTTTGTTCCGAGCCTGACTGCGCGTCGCCGCAGCACGAATGATCGTTCCTCGTTCATGCTCAAGCTCGATGAAAACTTCGGCATCCAGTATTGGCAAGTGGCCATCCGTTTTCTCGAGCAGCACACTAAGGTCTGCCGGCCCTGGTCGCAGCGGTATTTCTGTTGAGAACAGCGTGATGATAAACGGCGAGGAGGCTCGCTGAAAGATCACAATCCCGCCGTCGGCTTGAGCGATTTGGACCAACGCAGAGAGTGATATAAAGACAGCCAACAGAAAGGACCAGCTAAGTCCCGGCACTCGCGGAGATGTTCTTGTCAGTCTCATGATCATTTCTAATGCATCGAATGCATCGAGTGCTTAGGCTGCGTTGACTGTGGCGTCGGCGTAGACTCTGGCGTCTGCGTCGACCCCGGTGTCTGCGTCGACTGCGTTGTCTGTATCGTTTGCATCGAGTGCATCATCATCCCTCGCATCTGCATCGGCTGAAAGATGATCCATACCCCAATCGCGTAAAGCACAACGGCGAGGCTAGCCCAGGGAGCGTTCAGCCGCAGCGTGTGCGAAAAACTGAGTCGGAACCGAGAAGCTATGCGCCAGGCGATGTAAAGCGTAAAAAGCAAACCCAGATCAAGCAGCAGCAGTTCGACGGATGGCAACCAATCGAATGACGGCATCGCAGACGAAAGCGACCAGTTTGGTGCTCCGAAGATATTGATTCCCACGTCCATCGCCGCACGCTGGATGACCGGCAGCGCCGTTTGCCCACCGCTAAGCAAGTGATAAAAGAAATGAATCAGCCACATACTGAAGCCCACCGGCACGAACGCCGGCGCGAATGTCGAAACTGTCTTTCTCCACCCGACGCGTATTCGGCCGAAAGTCTGGGAGAGGCAAACACAACCTATGACCAGCAATGCAGGAACGATGAGTATCGAAAGCATGTATAGGACGCCAAAGATCGGCTGTTTCGATTCCAACCTAAAGCTTGTTTGTAGAGATTCCTCCCACACTTGCACGGGTAAGACCATCCCGCCCGCGTTAACAAAAGCCGCGAACACCAACAGGAAAATCAGTACTGCAACGTCAAAACGGCCGAAGAATTTAATGCGCCGGTTCGTGCTTCGCGTAATCTGAACCAGTTGAGTTCCAGGAATCGAAGCGAGCAACGAGACGTTTTCATGCGGGCAGGCGTCGACGCAGTCGAGACAAAAGGTGCAATCCATGTTGCCTGTCTTGCGTGGCACAAAGAGTTGCAACTCGCACCCTTGCTGCTTCTCGTTTCCACGAATGCAGTCATGCGTTTTACACGTGCCGCAGACAGCGAGATTGCGGACGCCCACTTCGACCGGCGAGATCAGAGACTGAAAAAACTGATATTGACCAATAGGACAGACGTACTTGCAGAAGCTCGCACCCTTAAAAAATCCGTCAACGATGATTGCAAGAGCGAAGTAACCAACTATGAGCATCGCGGTGGAACGCGGGTTATCCCACAAGCTGAACGCTTCGTAAGCCCAGAAGAAGAGCAAGAGCAAAGCGATTGCAATCCATTTTGAACGCAAACGCCTGGGCCAGGACCATCGAGCCGGCAAAATTCGGCGGCCTAACTGTCGCGCAAAATTGAAAGGGCAGGCGAAACAGAAGATGTTGCCCGCAGCCAGGATTGCGAGCACCATCAAACCGCGCCCGTGCGTCCATGGCAGCACGCCTGCCAGATTCATAGGCGCCATTTGCGGACCCAGCAACCCGTCCATGACGGTCACGATCGCCAGCAGGGACATCAAAAATTGAGCGGAGCGCCGAAGATGTGGCCAACTCAAGAGACGACTGATCAGAGGAACCGAAAGCAGATCTAATTTGGAACGATACCCTCGTTGAAGAATCTGCTCTGTGTAATCTCTTTGAACTCTGCGCCTCGCCGGTAAATGTTTAATGAGTAACCTATAAACCGCGGAGACGTAGAGGTCGCAGAGGTTACGCAGAGGTGAATGTTGAGCACTGGCATAACGCGCTGATGAAACTACGGTGCGCGGCGCACTCATCAGTTCGATCGTAATTAAACCAAGCGGAACGAGAAAGAAAACGGAACTTGCCACCCACATTATGGAGCCCGCCGCCGCCTGATCTTCCAATGCGGTGAGACTTGTGATGCGCGGAACGGCCGCATAAGTCGGATAAACCACGCGATCGTAGAAGACAAGAAAAGCTGAGAGTGCAGTGTTCTGAAAATCCGCAAGAATTAGATAAGGAAGAATCATCCAACGGGGCGCACGCGCGACCCACGGACGTGGTTGAATGATGGGCAGCCAGAAGAGTAGGGCTGTACTCAGAAATGAGAAATGCTCCACCCGGTGCCAGGTGGGAGATCGTAATGCGATTTCATACATCACCGGCACATGCCAGGCGACGTTAACTGAGATGAAAACTGACCAGCAGACTACTGGGTGCGATACAAACCGGGCTACACGGCGGAGACCAGCAGACGAAAGAAATGGCCCGACCCCATCAATCGAAAATCGCCGCGGAAGCCCGGAGAGAAGTGGCAGGTAAGGCGCGCCCCAGAGGATGAGTGGTGGTGCGACCATCATCAAGAGTAAATGTTGAATCATGTGGACGGTCAGCAGCCATCCGGCAAATGCGTCGAGTGGTGAGAGAAGTGCGCAGAGGATAATGATCAGTCCTGCTAAAAATGAGATGAACTGTGAAAAGCCAAAGCGATCAGGAGCACGTCGATGCAGCTGCCACCATCCGCGCGCATATAGAGCACCGAGGATTCCGGTTAGGCTCAACACCCATGGATTAAACTCCCAGGAGCTAAGCACCGCATTTGAGATCGTCTCCATTGCTTCATCCCTTAACCGCCATTGATCGCATGAAACGGGAGGTGTCCATCTGGAATTCTCTGTGCAACCTCTGTGTACTCTGTGTCTCGGTGGTTACTGTTTGTTCGGTATTCACCACCACAGAGACACAGAGTGCACAGAAGTTGCACAGAGGAGGCAGGCAAAGTAGGAGACCACCCATGAAGCGTCATAAGTTGATCCTATCCATGAGTATGCACATGTAGAGCAGTGGCAGATAGATCACCGATGCGTGAAGGAGACGTTTAGCCGCACGATTCGACCGAGACAGCGATAGCTGATAAGCGAAATGGTAAAAGCAAATGCCGAGAACAATCGCAGACGCCACATAAAATCTTCCGCTGTGCGCAAAAAAGGTGAACAACAAACTGGCGATTATTAGCAACTGCGTGGAGATCAATATGAATCGAAACGTGTTCCTACCTTCGTTTTCGGGGAGCATGAACATTCCAGCTCTTGCATAGTCTTCGCGATAAAGCCAGCCGATGGCATAGAAATGAGGAAACTGCCAAAGAAAAAGAATGGCATAGAGAGCCCACGCTTCGAGGCTGAGACCGTTCGTGGCGGCTGACCAGCCCATCAAAACTGGCGCGGCGCCTGGGAATGCACCGATGAATGTGCTGAGTCGCGTCTTAGTCTTCAACGGCGTGTAAATGAATAGGTAGGAGATCAAGGTCAAGAGACCCAGCAGAGCAGTCAACGCGTTGAGCGTGAAAACTACATAGAGCATTCCGGAGACTGAGACCGCAACTCCGAAGACAAGCGCTTGACCTGGTAACAACTCTCCAGCCGGCAACGGTCGTCTTGCTGTTCGTCGCATGCTGCTATCAAGATCGCGCTCAAAATATTGATTAAGTGAAGCGGCTCCTGCGGCCAGCAAACCGGTTCCAAAGACGGCGTGAAACAGGACGACTATTTTCACTGAGCCTGAAGCTAGCAATGAGGCAACGCCCGTTGAAATCATTACCATCATCGTGATCTCTGGCTTCGCAAGAACGACGAAGGCCTTTATGGTGCGAGTCAGCGTAGTACCAACATGCGTCTCCACTGTGCAGACAGCGCTTGGCGTTAATATCTCGTTGCTCGCACTCATAGGATCACTTCCGGGCCAACGCAGTTTGCACTGACGCGTTTTTTTGGTTCTGCTCTGCTTTTTGTTCGGGTTGTGTCGTGTCGCGCGCTGGGACTTCGTTTGGCTTGTGCAGTGTCTGCATGAAAGAAACGACTGCAGCAACCTCAGCAGGCGTTAGGTTTTTCCCATATGCCGGCATGTTGCCACTACCCTGAATCACCTGCCGTACAAGTTGATCTGACGTAAGTCGCGTTGCAACACTATCGAGCGCGGGCCCACGGAGCCCACCCTCCCCACCAACGCTGTGACAGTTGATACATTGCTTAGCGTGGAATACCAACGCACCCTGCCGTTCGAGCGGCGATCGTCCTTCCAGATAATTGCCAGGCATAGCCGCGCTGGTCCAGGCTTCCATTTTTGGCGACCATGGAGCGTAGGTACCGAGATAATTGAACGCCCCAAGCACTATTAATATAAGGAGCACGCTGAGCACCGCGACCGGCCGTCGACGCGGACTTTTCTCGCCGGTATTTGAGATGAAAGGCACAGCGAACAGAATGAGGAGGACGACAAACGGAGCCGTCAGCATTACGACTGTTTCCAAATAATCCGGCATTAACGACAACACGCCGTAAAGCCACAGAAAAAAGAAATCGGGTTTTGGCGCAGTGTTGATCTGAGTGGGATCTGGGATGCCGTGCGGACCCTCAGGACCGAAGTAGGCAGCGCAGAAAGTTATGCCCAACAGCACAAGACCGCTGAAAATCAAGTCCTTGCTAATCGCTCTTGGGAAAAAAGGCACGCCGTCCTTTTTCAGCCCTGCCTCGTAGTCCTTTATATATGTCTCTTTCGTGACGAGTTTGCCTGGAACCGGGTACTCATTGATCCCTTTCGTGAGGACAAGTCTCAGGTGCAGGCTGACGATGGCGATTATGGTGCCTGGAATGACGAAGACGTGCAGCGTAAAAAAGCGCGAAAGAGTCTGGCCTGCGATGATCGGACCGCCGAGCATCATGTGAACAATTGCCGGTCCCATCAAAGGTACACGGCCCGCCATCGCAGCTCCGATACCCAGGCCCCAATATGCATCCTGGTCGAAGCGGAGGACCTGTCCGGTGAAAGCCATACCAAGTGTGCACAACAGCAGCACCACTCCCGAAATCCATGTCATCTCTCGCGGGTATTTGAACGCACCGAAAAGGAAGACCTGGATAAGATGGGCCAACATGATCGCAACCATGAAATTTGAACCCCAGTTGTGCATGGCGCGCAGAAACCAACCCAACTGCTGTTGATAGTTCAAGTACTCAAGACTGGTGTAAG
>DATBRN010000281.1:0-13353 GCA_036560225.1 Pyrinomonadaceae bacterium
GAAGGCGAAACCGTTGTCGAGATTGGCCTCCTCGAAAGTAATCGGAGGCGTTCTGAACGGTGGCAGTACAAAACCAGGGAGCGAATTGAAGCGAGCGTTTATCGCCGGAGCTCCAGCGGCCAATCCAGTCAAATCCAAACCTGCGTTACCACGAGCCGCGTTGAGTGATGAGGTAACGTATTCGTCGTTAACATAACTACTTCGGAACCCGCCACGAATGACCGTTTTCCCGTCGCCAGGCAGCAAGGCTTTCAGGAAGCCATTACCGAACTCGGGTGTATAGGCGAAGCTCACCACCGGGCCAAAGTTGTTCTTGTCGGTGTTGTAGAAGCGCCCGGGCTTGCCGGTGTTCGTACCCACCAGACCATAGCTGCCGTTTTGATCCAGGGCCGCATCTATGAAATTTTGCCCAGCCGGGATGATCGGTTCGAGGAATACGCGGTCGGGATTGGTGAGCGGAGTGAAAATGTCGTAACGCAACCCGAGATTAAGCGACAGTCTTGAATTCACACGCCATTGATCACTGACGTAAAACCCAATGTTGTCGTAATTCATTTGTTGAATCGAGGGCGCACCGAGTCGCGGTCCGACGGTGGGGTTGACGAAGTTGGCCGCCACGGAACCCACGCCAACGATTCCACCCAACAGGTAACGCAGCGTGTCGGCTCTGGCTCGTTGGGTAGCGCTGATGCCACCAGGATACAGAGCCGCGGGTAGCCGCGGAGTGAGCGGATTGTTAGTGTTCGTGATCGAGTAGATCGGCGTGACGTTGAAGTTGCTGATGACTTCAATTCTCTGCGCATTGAGCTCTCCGCCGAAGCGAAGTGAATGGTTACCAAAAGTGTAAGAAGCGTTGTCCTGCAAGGTGTACTGTTTGGTGTTGCGACCCTGGTTCTCAAAACTGGCTTCGGGGCTGCTCAAGGTAAGCGGGAGACCAGATACAGGAAGACCGTTTGCGGCTATCGTGCCAATAATAAAATCCTTGGGAAGCGACTCCTGCCGGAAGAACGGCTCCCCGGTTTGATAAGCGGCACGCACTTCGTTGATGAACCGGGAACCCAACGACACGCGATACGACCCCAAGTACAGTTTCACCGGACCACTCTGCACGACAAAAGGATTCGGGCCAAAACCACCCGTATCAACCTGTCGCTGATCGCCGTTGTTGTTGTACTTGTGAACGAAGTAGAAGTTGTTGTTATCATTCGGATCGAAGTCGAATCGCGCGGTGAAGCCGTTACGCGTATCGTTATCTGATTGATTGAACTGTAACAGCTGCGTCAGACCGTTGTTGGCGATGGTGGAATTTCCCACGCCTGGCATCAGATTAAGCACGCGCGCCTGGATCACGGGATCCACGCCCAGCACGCCGCCCACGGATGCCGGGATTGGGCCTGTAAAACCCGCTCCAGTGAGGACGTTAACGGTGCGTGTGATGCCACTGTTATCTACATAAGTAAAGTTTCCCGTGCGCGCGGAATTCAGCAGAATGGTGCGAGTGATCGACCGCTGCTGGCGCAGGACGAATCTCTCATACTGGCCAAAGAAGAAGGCTTTGCCTTTGATGAGCGAGCGGCCGCCTTCACCAAAACCTGGCAACGGAAGAGGGCCTGCTAACTTGCCGCCAAACTGATTGCGGTTCAAAAACGGTCTTTGTATACCGGCAGCGTTGTTAAAGAAATCGTTTGCCGCAAACTTGACGTTGCGATTGTACTCCCAGAGCGCACCATGAAAATCCTGGCCACCGCGTGGAGTCACTAGCTGCACCTGCGTAGAGCCACCGCTGCCCTGGTCCGCGCTCGCGTTTTGTGTGACGACGGTGAACTCACCAGTATCGTCCACTGTGGGCCGATCCTGAACAAAACCTCCGGTGCGAATGAAGTTGTCTTGCACATTGATGCCATCGCGAGTGTAGTTGGTCGATGATGATCTTTGGCCGTTGATCGAAACGCTGGTGGCGTTGGCACCGGCGATGGTGTTAAGTAAAGCAAGCGGGTTGCGTCCGTTGAGTGGCAGCTCCAGGACTTGCCTCGGGCTGACCGTTTGGCTCAATTCAGCATTGGTAGAATTGACGATATCTTCTCCGGCGATAATCGTCACATTCTCACTGATCTCACCGAGTTCCAGCGTGGGATCGAGCGAGTAATCCTTACCGGTGTCGATCTTAACGCCAGAGATTGTGAATGCCTTATGACCTGGCGATGTAATCGTCACTGTATAGGTACCAACATCCAATTGCGGCAAACTGAAGGTACCATCTCCGCTGGTGGTTGTAGTTCGTTCTTTGTTGGTTTGATCGTCTTTGGCGACCACGGTGGCTCCTGGAATTACCCCGCTCGCGTCCGAGACGGTTCCAACAAGCCGGCCCGTGCTCGACTGACTAAACACAGGCAGGGCAGACAAACAAACCAGCAACAATAGCTTGATAACTGTTCTCATACCTCGACTCCTCTTAGGTGGTTCTGGACTCCGGTTAGCTATCGGGGAGAATTAGTCGCAGTCGTAGTGCTCGGTCTCGAAGATTAATCCGACTTCTTGGATAAAATTGAAACCGCACTAAGAGTGAGCGGCAAAGGGTGTGCCGATTAAAGGTTTCGACTGGACCTCTCGATCAAGTTAGGAATCTGTTCACTGGACCATTCGGTGAAGTCCGTAATCTCCAGAATACTGGTTGAATGTATTCAGAGATTTGTAGACCGGCGGTGTTCGATTAATGGAAGCCGAGAGGGGCTTCCGAATTTTTGGACGATTGTTACTACTCTCGGGCTTGCCAATGGTAGGCTACGAATGGTGGAATTCATGACCCGGGCGAAGATTGTCTTTGTCCTCAGATTATTTCTTTTGCCTGGAGTTACCAAAGCGGCGGAGAAAAACCAGTTCTCCGCTGCCTGGATCAAGCTCGTAAGTAATAAAGAAAGGAATTTATGTCTCGCTTCGCGCGAATCAGTCTGTCGCTAATGATCTGCGTTTTCGCGTCTACCTCTCTATTGGCCCAGCGCACTAGTCCTGCGCCACTCGTCCCGGAGAGTTACTACTCTGCCATGCAATGGCGATGCATTGGTCCGCATCGCGGCGGTCGCGTGCTCGCCGTGTCAGGCGTTCGCGGTGAACCAGATACTTTCTACTTTGGCGCCGTTGCCGGTGGGGTTTGGAAAACCACCGACGCGGGCCAGACGTGGATGCCGATCTTTGATAGCCAACCCGTCGCTTCGATCGGCGCATTAGCGGTTTCGAATTCCGATCCAAACATCATTTACGTAGGCACCGGTGAAGCGGACATGCGTTCAGATATTTCTTTCGGTGCAGGGATGTACAAGTCAACCGACGCCGGACGGAACTGGTCATATGTTGGACTCAGCGATACGCGCCAGATTGGCCGCGTTCTCATTGACCCGAAAGACCCCGACCTTGTTCTGGTTGCCGCGCTCGGCCATGGCTTCGGTCCGAATTCAGATCGCGGCGTATACCGCACGACCGACGGCGGCAAGAGTTGGACTCGTGTGCTCTACAAGGACGAGAACACCGGCGCAATCGACCTCGCTTACGATCCCGACAACTCGCGCACGGTCTACGCCTCGTTGTGGAATGTGCGCCGCCCGCCCTACAACGCGTACGCGCCCATCACCGGGCCTGGTGGTGGAATCTACAAATCAAACGACGGCGGCGCAACCTGGAAGGAGATTGCCGGTCATGGTTTGCCGACAGGAAAGCTCGGCCGCATCGGCTTGGATGTTGTCGCCGGCCAGCGTGGTAAACGAGTGTACGCACTGATCGATGCGGGCAGCGGCAGCGGGCTCTACCGTTCTGATAACAGCGGCGAAGACTGGAGTTTGATGAGCACTGAAGCGCGACTCCTTAGTCGCGGATGGTATTTCGGTGAAGTTAGGAGCGATCCAAAGAATCCCGACGTGGTTTATGTTTCAAACGTGGCTCTTTATCGCTCAACCGACGGCGGCAAAACATTCAAGACGATTAGAGGCGCGCCGGGTGGTGACGATTACCACTCGCTTTGGATCGACCCCGAGGATCCGCGGCGAATGATCTCCGGCGTCGATCAGGGAACGATTGTCACCGTGAATGGCGGCAAGACGTGGAGCAGTTGGTACAACCAACCGACCGCTCAGTTTTATCACGTTGCGGTGGACGATCAGTTTCCCTACTGGGTTTACGGCGCGCAACAGGACAGTGGCACGGCGGCAGTGGTGAGCCGTAGCGACTATGGTCAAATCACGTATCGCGATTGGCATCCGATTGGCGCCGGGGAGAGTGGCTACATCCTTCCGGATCCGGTAAATGCACAGATTGTTTATGGCGGCAGCACGGGCGGGGACCTTTATCGTTTCGATACGAAGACGGGACAGGTCCAGGATGTTTCGCCCACGCCGGCGGGAATCGGAACCAAGATAGTCCATCGCTATCCCTGGACCACGCCGATTGCTTTTTCATTTCAACCCACACACGCGCTTTACCAATCGTCACAGTTTCTCATGAAGACTGCTGACGGCGGCAAGAACTGGAAAATCATCAGTCCCGATCTCACGTTGCTGCCTGGTGAAAAGGAAGAGGACGCGAAAGGAGTTATCTACACAATTGCGCCGTCGCCGATTGCGGCCGGAACGATTTGGATCGGCACAGACAACGGTTTGGTGCAATTGACACGAAACGAAGGGCAGACCTGGACCGAGGTCTCACCACGAGGCTTGCCGCCCTGGAGCATGATTAGTCTAATCGATGCCTCACCGCACGACGCGGCGACAGCTTATGCAGCCATCGATCGTCACCAGATGGACGACATCAGTCCTCACATCTACCGCACTCGCGATTTCGGCAAGACGTGGACCAGGATTACCAATGGAATTCCGGCTACTGCGTACGTGCACGCGGTGCGCGAGGACCCTGTTCGCAAAGGATTGTTGTTCGCCGGTACGGAGACGGGCGTTTATGTTTCTTTCAATGATGGCGAGGCGTGGCAACCGTTGCAACTTAATCTTCCGGCAACCCCCGTGCGTGACCTGGTGATTAAAGGCAACGATCTAGTTGTAGCCACACACGGACGCTCCTTCTGGATCCTTGACGACATTTCACCCTTACGCGAATTGACGTCTGAGGTTGCATCCGCCGGGATCCATCTATTTCGGCCCGCAGCGGCGATTCGAATTCGTAAGAATGCTGCGCGCGATACACCGTTGCCGCCGGAGACACCGACAGGAAAGAACCGGCCGGCTGGTGCAATCATTGATTATAGTTTCCAATCAGTTCCGTCGGGAGAAGTGACGCTTGAGATTATCGACAGTGGCGGCAACGTAGTCAGAAAGTACTCAAGCAATGATCAGCGCAGGAAGGTCGAGGACACGCAGGCTTTCCCAACCTATTGGTTCAACCCGCCCGAGCCATTGTCAAAGAAGGTGGGATTGAATCGCTTCGTGTGGGATTTGCGTTATGAACGGCCGCCGGCATTGCGCTACGGATATAGCATTGCCGCAGCTTTTGGCGAGGACGCGATCATGATCCCGGAAGGTCCACTCGCTTTGCCTGGCGTCTATCAGGTGAAACTAACCGCGGGCGGCCGAAGCTACACCGCACCTTTAGAGGTTCGAATGGATCCACGCGTTAAAGTTGCATCCCTCGCTTTAAGTCAACAGCTTGCGTTGGAGATGAAAATCATCGACGCGATGAAACAAAGTTATGGCGCGGTACACCAGGTTAACGATTTGCGGAGTCAGTTGAAGGAGCTGCAGGCAAAACTCAGTTCCGATTCAGGTGCGAAACCCGTTCTAGATGCTGTTAATTCTCTGGACAAGAAAGCGGCGGAACTGGTTGCGGTCGAACAGCAGTGGCCGCCAGTTGGGGTGGTTTCAACGGCAACTCTGAATAGCGCGCTTGGTTCACTCCTACTGCTGGTGGAAGGCGCAGATACAGCCCCTACCACTCAAGCGGCTAGTGCCTTCGGTATGTACAGAAACCTGCTTGATCAGCAACTGGCGAAATGGAGTATCCTGAAAGCAAAAGATCTTCCCGGATTGAATACGCTTCTGCAGCAGCGCCAACTGCCGGCAATTAAAATTCCTGGTTAGTGATTGAAGCAGTCAAGCTCTTCACCGGGACCGCGGGCGTCCCGCCCGCAATGAGCGCACAGCGCGAACAACCGGTGGAGTTGAGCATTGCGCAAGACCACTCGCACCTGACGGTGCTCGGGCGGGCGGGACGCCCGCGGTCCCAGTGAAGAGCTTGACTAATTTCACCATGCTGATTGGAACCATTCAACAAATCTGGCGCTACCCGGTGAAGTCGATGGCCGGTGAGAGAGTCGCGGAGTGCACCGTACATTCGCTGGGGATTCCCGGCGATCGTGGTTGGGCTCTGCGAGATGAAACCAGTCGCGAAATCACGAATGGCAAACGATTCCCATTGCTAATGCAGTGCGCTGCGCGCTATCGCGAACAGCCCGACAATGGTGTCATTCCACACGTTGACATCACATTACCGGATGGCACGGTAACCAGCAGCGACGACCCCGCAGTAAACAGTCGTCTCTCGGAAATACTGGGAAAAAGTGTCACGCTCTGGCCGCTTCAACCCGCGAGCAACAAGACTCATTACCGCCGGGCGGAGCTGGGCGCGCGTCTTGCCGGTCGCTTGGGTCAGTTCCGCGCTTTTCGATCGCTGCTCCCGACGCTAACAAGTTTTGGAAGCATGAACGCTAGCCTACGAGAGGTGTTCAGTCGCGAAGCTGACGAACCAGTTCCGGATATTTCCATCTTGCCACCTGAGATTCTGGAGTTTACTTCTCCACCCGGCACCTACTTTGATGCGTTCCCGATCCACCTCCTCACAACCGCTTCGCTCGCGGCGATGTCACAGTACAATCCCGGCGCAGTTTGGGACATGCGCCGCTTTCGGCCAAATTTTCTGATAAAGACTGAAGATGGGATTCAAGGACTGATTGAGTCGGATTGGGGTGGAAAGACGTTACGCCTGGGAGATGTGGAACTCAAATGTGAAATCCCGACAGCGCGTTGCGGCATGACCACTCATGCTCAGTCGGATCTGCCGAAGGACCCTTCGGTGCTGCGAACAATCGTAAGAGACGCCGACCAGAACCTTGGTATGTATGCCAGTGTACTCACTGGGGGGAAAGTATCAGAAGGTGAAGTCGTGGAAGTAATCTGACAGTGCTATACAACTTCTTATCGACCAGCGGGGCAAGCCCACCTTCCCAACCCTGAGCTGATTACAGTTGAGTTTCGATCCTCACTTGAGAACCTTCCAAGCGACATTGAACCGAACATCTTAGAAAGTCTCTGGGTCAGGAAGGTGGGCTTGCCCCCGCTCGTTCGCCAAGAGAGCGATCATCAGAACAATTCTGCGAGCGCTTCTTCTACAGATTTCACTCCTATGACTTGCAGACCCACCAAGCGCTCCAAGCCTGACTTGTTCGAGCCCGGCAATACAATCCTTTTGAACCCGAGCGCCTGAGCTTCGCGAGCGCGCCCCGCTGCCTGCGTCGTGCCGCGAACCTCTCCTGTCAAACCTACTTCACCAAACACGGCCGTGTGAGCGTCAATTGGAATGTTTTTGAAACTTGAAGTAATCGCCGCTACCACACCAAGATCGACAGCCGGCTCATCTACCTCCAGGCCTCCGGCGATGTTGACGAAAACGTCATCACCCAACATCTGCAAGCCGACACGCTTCTCAAGCATGGCCATCAAAAGCGCAACGCGATTTTGATCCACTCCCTGCGTCATGCGCCGGCCCGTTCCATATTTCGTTTCCGAGACCAGCGCTTGAATCTCAACCAGCAGCGGACGCGTGCCTTCCATGCAAGCGGTGACGACCGAGCCCGCTACGTTCTGTGGTCGCTCCTGCAAAAACATCTGCGACGGATTTGCCACGGGTATCAGCCCGGCGCCAGTCATTTCGAATACCCCGATTTCGTTCGCGGCGCCGAAGCGGTTCTTGACGGCGCGAACAATGCGATGATTGTGGTGCCGCTCGCCCTCAAAATAGAGCACCGTGTCAACGATATGTTCCAGCGCTTTTGGTCCGGCAATCGATCCGTCCTTGGTGATGTGTCCAATCAGGAAAACCGGGATCGTGCGATTCTTGGCGAGCAGTAGAAACTGATGAGCCGCTTCCCTCACCTGCGACACCGAGCCGGGCGCTGATTCGATCATTGCCGAGAAAACGGTCTGGATGGAATCAACAACGATTGCTGCCGGGCTGAGACGTTCCACCTCGTGAAAGATGTTTTCAAGATTGGTTTCCGGCAGCAGGAAGAGATTCTTGGCCTCGATCCGCAATCTTTCGCCGCGGAGTTTTATCTGCCTTTCTGATTCCTCACCGGAAATGTAGAGCACTGCTCCGCCGGCGGCACTCAAACGATCGGCGACTTGCAGCATGAGAGTGCTCTTCCCGATTCCCGGATCACCGCCAATCAGAACCAGTGTTCCCGGTACAATGCCACCGCCAAGCACGCGATCGAATTCCGTCACTCCTGAGGAGATTCGTGTTTCATCCTGCGACTCGATTTCCGAATATGCAACCGCTTCGACTTCACGCAGCTTGAATCCGTTTCGGCCTTTCTTTGTGTTCCGCTCGCGCTCTTCGACCAACGAATTCCACTCGCCGCATTCAGGACACTTCCCCAGCCACTTGCGCGACTGATGTCCGCAATTTTGGCAAACAAAGATTGTTTCGGACTTCTTCAAGCGAACCTACAACAACTCCTTCACATTTTCTGTTGGACGCCCTAACACCGCCCGCTTGCCATGCTCGACAATTGGCCGCTGAATCAGATCCGGATGCTTGATCATGAGCGAAACGATCTCATCGTCAGTGAATTCGCCTTTTCCTAAACCGAGTTCCCGGTAGATGGGTTCGCTGGTGCGCAAGAGTTCCTGCGGCTTCAGCTTCATCTTGCCAAGGAGTTCCTTAAGTTTCTCCTTAGTTAACGGCTCGATGTAGTAATTCACTTTTGAGAAGTCAAAACCATTGTCCTGGAGAAAACGATTCATCTCGCGACACTTCGTACAAGTAGGTTTTTCGTAGACTGTAATCGTGTCTTTCATTTCGGACTTGGGTCTTTGGTCTTCGGTCTTTGGTCGTCCGTCGTCGGTCGTCCGTCGTCCGTCGTCCTTATGGAAATATCCCGCGCACACTTGTCGCCGTGGCAACGCGGTCTACTGCCAGAATGTAGGCGCCGGTTCGCATATCAGTCTCATACCGCTGTGCCGTTTCATAAACCGAATTGAACGCAGTCTTCATTGTTTGTTCCAAGGTCTCGTTAATCTGCTTCTCAGACCAGAAAAACGAATACTGGTCCTGCACCCATTCGTAATAACTCACCGTCACGCCACCGGCGTTAGCGAGAATATCAGGAACAAGGAAGACACCCTCCTCGGCCAACACGCGATCGGCGCCTGGCGTGGTCGGACCGTTAGCCAACTCGGCAATAATCTTTGCCTTCACGCGGCCTACATTCGCTAGTGTGATCGCGTTCTCCAACGCCGACGGCAAGAGGATGTCGCAATCAACACCGATGATGTCTTCCGGCGCGATGACCTTCGCTCCGGGGAAGCCCGCCAGTGATTTGGTTTCAGCTTTGTGAAGCAACGCTGCTTTAATGTCGATGCCGGTTTCAGAATAGAGACCAGCCTTTGAGTCGCAGGCGGCAACTATTTTCGCCCCATCTAAAGCCGCGAGGCGGGCAACGTTTGCTCCAGCGTTGCCAAACCCATGAACGGCGACACGGGCGCCATTTAGATCAATGCCCCTTACCTTGCAAGCCTCGCGCAACGCATAGAGACAACCGCGCGCTGTCGCCTCGCTCCGACCGAGGGATCCACCAAGGGAAACCGGCTTGCCGGTGACAACACCAAGTTCGGTGTGGCCACGCACCATCGAAATGGTGTCCATGATCCAGGCCATCGTCTGTTCGTCGGTGTAAACATCAGGCGCGGGAATATCTCTATCGGGCCCGATGATGGGGGCGATCTCAAACGCATAACGACGCGTCAGGCGCTCCAGCTCATTTATCGAAAGGCTTTTCGGATCGCAGATTACACCGCCTTTGCCACCGCCATAGGGAATGCCAACTGTCGCGCACTTCCAGGTCATCCACGATGCGAGCGCTTTAACTTCGTCTAGCGTCACGTTTGGGTGATATCGTATTCCGCCCTTACAAGGTCCGCGGGCTATGTTGTGTTGTACCCGATAGCCCTCGAAGACCTGCACATCACCGCCGTCCATTTTCACTGGAATAGAGACTATCAACTGCCGCTTGGGGTTACTCAAGACATTTCGCGTTGATTGGTCCAGATTGAGATATTCAGCGGCGCGATTGAATTGTTGCTTTGCAATCACAAAAGGATTTAGTTCTTCCGCAAGAGCTTCCCTAGTCGCCATCTGTTCCTCCGTGGTCGCCATCTGTTCTTCTCCTGAAAAATGCGGTGTGAGAGCGCTGCAATCCTATCAGTCGCGAGTCTCAAGTCCCAAATTCAATACGCTGCTGCTTAAACGTCTGGAACTTATGGTGGGCTTCCGGGGTCTAATTCAACCGAGTGACCTCCTGCGACCCGAACGGCACCGGCAAGGGAGATGAAGATGTTTAATAACCTAATTGAGTCGACTTCTCACGCAGGAGAATTCAAACGCCGCGGTTCTTTCGTTCTCTTTACAACTGCAACCTATGTGGTGCTCTTCGTGATCGCGGGAGTCATTAGCATCTATGCTTATGACGCTCGACTCGAGGACCAAAACCTTGAATACATTACGATGCTGAACCCGGTGGACCTGCCGGCGCCGCCAGCCTCCGTCCGTCAAAATGTGCCACCCCCCAAGAGTGGCGCGAACCGGCCGACTGAAGTCCTGCGCGAAGTTGCGATGGCTAGAGTCACCCAGCCGATTATTCCCGAAACCATTTCTGTCACACCGAACAAGAATCTGCCGATCCCTGAGGGGGTTCCCTGGCGCATTAGCGATCATGATTCAGGTCCGGTCGAGCCCGGAGGAACCGGACGTCCCGGAGGTACACCGGGAGGCTCGGGTGATGGTGCGCGTACACCGGTAGTTGACGTCGGCACGCCGCCCCCGCCTATGCCTCCAGTTCATCCGTCTGTTCCGAGAGTAATTAGCAAGGGACCAATCACTGGCCTTGCACTCTTCCTGCCAAAGCCTCCATATCCTCCTATCGCAAAGCAGGCTGGAGCGTTTGGACCAGTAAACGTCCAGGTATTAATTGATGAAACGGGAAAGGTGATTTCCGCAAAGGCCGTTTCGGGCAATCCACTGCTTCGCAGCGCGGCCCAACAAGCAGCCTACGCAGCCCGCTTCTCGCCGACCACACTCGGCGATCAGCCCGTCAAGGTGTCTGGAGTGATCACCTACAACTTCGTTCTCCAGTAGAGGTGGCATTAGCTTGGCGTAGCATTAAACCGATCACGCTTAAACAATTCCTACCGAAACAAAGAGGTACGCGAACCTTGTGGCGCGTACCTCTCCTACTATTACTGCGAAGTTGTAGTTCTTGTTTTTCAATGACAAATGAGAAATGTGAAATGTGATATGGAGAATTTTCCGTTTGTCATTTCTCATTTTTCATTTGTCATCGCGCTTCATGAATTCAAGTTTGAAACCGCAACGGAACGCCCCTCCCTGAGCTACCTCTCTCCCCAACCCCTTCCCGCTTGCTGAGAAGAGGAGAAAACGTTGCTAAGGTTCCTTCAGTGCCAGCTTCAGCACGTGAGTCCGCGCGGCTACAAAAAGTTCATTCTTGTCATTGAAGACCATTCCCGACGCTGTACCCTCGGGATCGAACACTGTCAGATAACGACCATTGCTATCGAAGACCTGGATCCCCTTAACGTCGCTAACGTACACGCGGCCCTTTCCATCAACCGCGATGGCGTAAGGAGCACGAAACTGGCCCGGCTGATCCCCATCATCTCCAAAACGAGTCAAAAACTTTCCATTGGGCCCAAACTTGAACACCGAGCCGTTGAAAGTACCAAGCGCATAGATATTGCCTAAACCGTCGATAGCCAGGCGAGTGTTTAGCTCGGAGTCGCCGCTGGTCGAACTGATCGCTGCGCGAATGGTCTGCGTCACTTCCCCGGCAGAATTGAAACGCACTACATCGTCGCGATTGCCGTACCACGCAGCCACAAAGCCTCCGTCAGCGCTCATGCTGAGATCATCAAAGCCGTTACCGTCCGAATAATTAACTTCGCCCGCGGGTTTTCCAGTTTCGCCTTCATGACGAATGATGTTTCCCCCTTGCACGATATAAACTGTTCCCTTCCGGTCGGCAGCCAGTCCGCGTAAGGGCATTTTCGGGTCAACGCTCCATTGCGTTATGAACTTTCCCTGTGGATCGAAAACTTGAATGCGTCCGCCGCTGTATTCGCCGACGTAGATCCTGCCCGAACCGTCAACCGCAATACTTCGCGCATCCTTGAACATTCCCGGCCCAATTCCCTCGGAACCAAACTTAAGTATTTCGGTTACGAATGCGTTGGCTTTCTCTTTGTTCCCTGGATCAGCAGAACCGGTTTTTGGTGGCGTCACTTTTTTATTGCTGATTGGAATGCTGCCTCGGAGCAGCGGGGCCAAAAATCCGCCCATCCCAATAGCTCCTATGAGTACGCCGAACAACGGGATCAGCAGAATTAGTAAGATCCACTTGGTCGCACTTCTGCCAGTGTTTCGAAGATCAATCGTGATTGGAGAAATGATCTGCGCCGGACGACCTCGCATCTCATCAGGGACTGACAATGAACTATTACAATAGGAACAACGTGCAGTGAGATTCGCGCCGACTACGTCTTGCTCATAACTTACTGGCGCCCCACATTTAGGACAGTCGAAAGTTTTAACCATCTGAATTCCTCACCGCCGAATTAGAAACTCCCCAACCTTATCGGGTTAACAAAAACGTGTGAAGGCTCCAATCTTGACGCGAATGAGAACGCTCGAAACTTGACGGCAAATGAAAGTCGCGTGAGGGTAAACCACCCTTCCCTTACCCATGAGTCTGCCGCTGCCTTCTGCCTTCTGCCTTCTGCCGTCTGTTCTTCACCATCCCATGCGTTCGCGCAACGACGTAATGTGCGCTACATGGTGACGACCATGCCAGGCGTAAAGCGCGATGTTCTTATCCACGCTTACGGTGCCAATTTCAGGATGCCGGAAAGTGCGTTGAAAGTCTGAATCCTTTAGCGATCTCAGGAACCACACCAGACGCTCGTGAAGCGCGTCCAGCAAATTCAGTGAGAGCCCGATAGGTGCTTGTGTGGCATCTTCCAGTTGGGCCCAGCGATCTTCGAAATAGGGTTTGATGGTTGGTTCTTCTTC
>DATBRN010000282.1:0-5658 GCA_036560225.1 Pyrinomonadaceae bacterium
TATAAGGCGGGTATCTTTTACGGGTTGGCTGTTTTTCTTGACGGGCTCGACGGTGAGGCCATTCTGAAGTGCCCTGACATACGGTGCAAGCCGCTTGGCTTCCGCCAAGTCATCGCTCGCCGTGGCTGGCGCCACAGAGCGGGGAATTAACACATCCTCAGCAGCCTTATTCTGTTCATCGTTCTTATCTTTTGCTCCCAGGCCCACCATGCGCCGCAGATTCAGCCAGGTTACGGATGGATTGCGCTCTGTCTGGGAACGTCGGAAAGCCTGGTTATGCTCAAGATCGAGCGTCTTTACAACACGCCGAAGCAGCCCAGATCCGGTCAGGATTTCGAGTTGCGTGTTGAAGTACGCAGGGTCGTTGATGGGATTGCTGACGATGACGGAACCGCTCTTTGACGAACCGAGTGCGGGATTGTTTTCCAAATCAACCTGCACTCGAGCTTCTGCCTCGTAAATATCCGGTTGGCGGGCCATATAGAGCGTCGCCAGCAATAAGCCAATTAGCGTAATGGCGATGACCATTAGGCGATAACGAAGCATTGAACGCCAGTAGTCACGCAAATGCGTTGGCGTTCCGGCATCATCATGGTTGGTTGCAACTGACGGAAGATCTTTCTCTTCAAGTTCTTCAACGTCCCAGATCTCTGTAACCTTTTTTATTAGTCCGGGAGATTCTTTCATCACTTCACTTAATGCTCCGCTTTGGTACTCGCTCATAGGCCCAGCCACGGGGCCCAAAAACTAAAAGGCCAACGACTAAGGAACTACGCGCATCGGCAGTTGCGAAACCATCGGAACAACGTTCCCGAGCAGACTTCGCAGAAGGGTTTTGCCGGTCGAGGTTGGCACAGCAACAATGTCATTTGCCTGTAGTACGACATCCTCCGCCTGGCGCTTCTCAATCGCTCTCAGGTCAACGTAAATCTCTTGTTTTGCTGTACCACCCGGCGGTTGCCTCACGATTCTCACGCGTTCTGTTTTGGAATCGCGTTGTTCACCACCAGCCATCGCGATAGCTCGCGAGACTGTTATTGGTTCTTTGAGAGCAATGGCTTTGGGCTGGAACACATTCCCGATAACATAGATCTGGTCAGCATCCGGGACAGAGATTATATCGCCTGGGCGCACATACGGATTCGCCCCATCTAAGCCCTCCAGCGTGTCCTTTAATTTGTAGGAGACAAATCTCAAGGCCACCTCATCATCAGCGTTAACCGCGTTAGTCTTTGCGCAGAGCGATGAGTCTGTCGCATGGATAATTTGCACGGTCCGCCCGGCACGGTCGGCAGGCCCATTTGCGAATGCGAGCAGCTCCAGCAATCGCACTTGTCGTTGAAGTCTGAATTGACCGGGAGTATTTACTGCACCGATGACCGCCACGGGCTGCGATTGAAATTCTTTGACGAACACAATGACCTGAGGATTTCTCAGGTATTTCAAATAACCGTTGGCAATTGCTTCGGCCAGTTCAACTTCGGTCAGGCACGCGGCATGAATATCACCTTCAATCAGAGGCATGCGAATAACCCCGTGAGCATCGACGCGGACCGCGTCACGTGAGAGTTGGGGTCGATTAAAGACGCGGATGTCGAGCACATCACCCGGACCAATCCGGTATTGTTCATGTGGCGGCGTAACAGTGGTGGCTGCACCGGGGGCGGATACTGCAACCGGTGTTGTAGATGATGTCGCGCCGTTGCTCTGCTGCTGGGCCAGTGCAACCCGGGCGGAGTTGACAAGCAGAATGATCATCACCCCTGCTCTAACAAGGACAATCCAATCCGGGCAACTCAAACAAAGTGGAGTACGCTGCTGGTCTTCCATATTTTCAAACCCGCTTCATCTGCTCAGAAACGATTTGCGCTTTTGAAAGTCGTTCATCTTCCTGATATTCCCACTCGCCGCGACAGCAAGGCTTCACGCAGGTGGTTCGGGTGAGCCAGGTTAAGTACAGTGTTGCTAAACACCACCATCATTTCCTCGTATTCGCGTCGAAAAGCACCGGTGAGTGGCTGATCTTTCGTCTTAAGAATCCGGCCCTCCCTGACCCACTGCCAGAACTGTGTCTGGGTGGTCCAAAACTGCTTGCGGTCTCGGCAGATCACAAGTGCGGACTTCTTTTTCTTTTTTTTCTTCTTCGCGCTCAATTTGACCCTCGTTCCCTTGAAAACACTTCGGCCTGACCTGATTTTCCTTTTTTCGCTCGAGAAGGCGGGCGAATAAGGATTCATTCACTACCCCGGTAGGGGAAGCCTCGAACACGAGGCGACGTCTTAACGATTCGGTACCCACACTGTGCTAGTAGACGTGAGATCGATTCGGCGCGACGGTTAATCCTGAACTTGACGTAAATGTAGGCAGATGAAGTCTTGCAATTTGCTCAACAACATCTGATCACAATTGTCCCAAGGACATCTGGTGGCACGCAGGCTTGATGATATGAGGGCGGGCTACTGCGCGCATGGGCGCAAGCGCCCCTTTTTAGATAGGCGGGTTGACCCATTTTGTGACGGCCTAAGATGGGCGGAAGCGCTCATCCGGCTGGCACAAATGTGCCAACCCAAATTTTGAAGGCAAGGTTGGGAAATCTTTGAGGCGCGAAGGCTACGCAACGTGCCTCTCAGTGGGGATAGGGGCTCCGATAAACTTTGGCCTTCTTGTGGTTCTGATCGAAGACGTCGAAGAGTTTTGGATTGAGCCCGCGAAGCGTGGCGAAAGCATAAAGTCTCGCACCCCAGCCGAGCTGCTCGGCCGGGGACCCCGCCCTGGGGTGGAGCGTAGCGGAACCCCAGGGTCTGGTGTACATACAAAGAGAGAGTCCGCGGAGCGGACGTCAGCCGCTGAATGAAATTTTGTCATCCCGTTTTGACGCTATCGCACGCTTCGCGCGCTCCGGTTGCTTGTCGTTTGTTAACCTGGGGTTACGCTGCGCTTCACCCCAGGCTTTATGCTACCACCCGCTCCGCGGGTTAGAACCCTGTTTGCAGAAGGATCCGATATGGCCTTGTTCAGACCTTCTTTTAGCTTATCGGACACAAAAGCCGTGAAAGTGGTGGCGGTTGTGGCTAGCGTGGCGCCTTAGCGAGGCCATGCTGGTAGGCGTAGATGATTAACTCAAGCCGATCTGAGACGTCCAGTTTATCGAAGATTGACGTCAGATGATGACGGACAGTTGTTTCGCTTATGAACAGTCGAGCGGCTATTTGTTTGTTCTTGAGGCCCTCGCCAATGAGGGCAATGACTTCACGCTCACGTTCGGTAAGGGTGGCGATTTTGATTCCTTCGGGGTCCGTCCTTGCGGCGACTGCCAGCGCGCCGCCCATCCTTCCACCGCTCGCGCGGGACATCTCGGTGAGCACGTTCCCAATTATTGAACGGTCAAACCAGACTTCGCCGGCATATACTTTCTCGATGGCCTTTATGAGAATTTCGGCCGCTTTCTCCTTAAGCAGGAGGCCGCTCGCACCAAGGCGGATAGCCTGACTATATGACTCAGGGTCCCGTACACCAGTTAGTATGAGCACGCGCGCACGTCTGGTGGCGGCGAGCAATTGCGGAAGAAAATCGAGACCATTGTCATTATTCATGTCAAGATCAAGAAGAATGACGTCTGGTTGCTCTCGCTTAGCGAGTGCCAGAGCTTCGGCTCGATTGGCTGCCTCACCTGCAACCTTCAATCCCGGGTGACTCTCAACCAGCATACGAAGGCCGGAGCGAACAACCGCATGATCATCAATCAGGAGAACGCGGATGGGCTTTGTGCAGACTGTGCTTTCCTGCGTCATCATATCTTGTGGGAGGTTAGACGCCTCTATCCTATTTCGCGTTGGTCACCACTCCTGGAGAAGCAGTGAACTAGTGATTCCCGACAGTGCACAAATTGAAGCGCTTAGGTACTGCCTGGAAAAATGCATGTGCGGAGGTTCCTCTGATGTCGCCGCTGATTGGCTTCCACGGGCGACAATGCAAGCAGAGGGTTGACGGGCCTGGGGGTCGGAAGAATTATGCCCTGTACAAAACCTTATACCCCTGAATCGGGCTTGATTCTCAACCGGCTCTGGACAGCCCACGATCGGGACAAGATGGTCAAGCCCACATGCATGACGAGATAGCGACCGGATGTTAGTAGATGTACTGAGCATTGTCAAACATAAAATAACTCACAAAATGGACCAGCATTTGTGATGAAAGAAATCTTGCATCGCGCCAGGCAACACCATCTTCTGTTTTGATTCAAGTCAGATAGGGCCATTAGTCAATAATCAACGTAAGTTAATTCCGATGTAACATGAACGGCCGTAGTTGAGGAAAAGTCTCCACCATTTCGTGTTTTTCTTTCGACCGAGCTTGATCGGACCACCTTGGCTGCGACTAACGCTGCCGCCGGTAGGTATGCATCGCCTTCGGAAGCAACACTGCTGTTAGTTGGTGATCGCGCAAGACCGAGGGTGGGATTCGCGAGCTGAGGCTGGGCGAGATCGTTCTGCTCGAGGTCGAAGGTAAACCCCGTAGCCATTTGTAGTGGCGGCACACGGAGTTTGCCACCGCAACAAATTGTTTTTAAATCGGCCGTTTAGAAAGCAGACTTGTCTGCCGCCGCGCGGCGGGGCACAAGTGCCCTGTCTAAACGGTTCAATTGGGAAATTTGGGTGGCAACGGAGTGCCACCTCTACAAACTTTTCGATCAGGCTTTAGGTGGCACCCGCCAGTGGTATCCCTTGTGGGGCCAGCGGCAGCGAACGCAAACGCACACCCGCCGCGTTGAAGATCGCGTTGCCAACTGCCGGCGCAAGTCCGACGATCGGAGTTTCACCGGCGCCCGCCGACGGAAGGTCCTTGCGATCTACCAGAACGACTTCGATCAAAGGCGTATCGTTAAAGCGCGGTACTCGATAGTCTGCGAAGCGCGAATTGAGAATCTTACCGTTCTCAAATTGGATCGACTCGAATAACGCGCCGCCAATTGCCTGGACGATCGCGCCTTCGATTTGGTTCCTCAGGTGAAGCGGATTGACCACCGCCCCGCATTCAAATGCTTCTACCACGCGCACAATCCTGACGCTTGCATTGTTCTTGTCTTTGCTCGGCGCTTTCTCAAGCGCTATTTCGGCGCAGGTGGCGACGTAGCTGCCTTTCTCAAAGCCGCAGGCTAAGCCAACCCCGTGCCCGTTGAGAGGTTTTGTCTTTCCCCAACCGAATGCCTTGGTGGCTGCTTGCAGCACGTTGCGCATTCTTTCGTCCTTTATATTCTTCAGACGAAACTCCAGCGGGTCCATGTTCACGGCGTGGGCCAATTCATCGACGTGACTCTCGCGCGCGAAGTGATTCGCCGTAGCCGCGAGGCCGCGATACGAACCCTGACGCAACGGCGAGTTTGAAGGATGAAACCGAATATCGTTGTTTGGGATGTCGTATTTGATCTGAATGCCCGCGCTGCCTGCGTTGTAGTTGTGAAACTCCCACGCCGTGATTGTGCCGTCCGATTTAACACCGCTCTTTATGTCAATCACACCGGCAGGTCGGAAGTAGGCCCAGGTGAATTCTTCTGGTCGCGTCCACACCAGTTTCACCGGTTTGCCTGCGGCGCGTGCCAGGCGCGCCGCCTCAACCGCACATTCACCGGTATGCTTACCCCCGTAGCCGGAACCCGTA
>DATBRN010000283.1:0-13024 GCA_036560225.1 Pyrinomonadaceae bacterium
CTACGACGGCTCGTTTGCGCAGTGAAAGTACTTCGCACATAGTGTTGTAACCACCCATGGAAAGCACCACGTCCGCGGCCTCGACGAATGCCGTCAGGTCGTCGCACACATCTACAATTGTGAGTCGTGATGAGCGGTTAACGCGCGCCTTGCGTCCATATCGCCCGACGATTTCATTCCGCGACTTTTCATCCATGTCAGGCCCCAACACGACCAGAGCATGAATAGCAATGACTGGATCGTGGTCGGAAGCCAATCCGTCGAGATACGACTCGATGATCTGCCTGCCATCGGCGCCACCACCGACGGTCACGAGCACAAGCTTTTCATCTCCCACCACCAGATTCGCTCGCGTGCGGATTCCGGTGCCCTCTGGCGTTTTACGAGCGATATAGCCGACGTACTCGACCTTTCGTGCGAGCGATTCCGGCATTCGGTATTCGCGAACGGCGTCGAAGACCTCGGGTGATCCATAAACGAGGACTCGATCGTAGAATTCTTCAACCCGCTTATAGATTGAGTTGGCTTTCCAATGCGGAATCACACGGCATGCACAGTCCAACACATCGCGCAAGTTAAGAATTACCTGGGTACGTGGACGAAAGTCGCGCAAGTAACGCAGGGTCTTGAGTATTTCGCCTTTCAGCCCCAGCGGGACGTTGTCGACGAAGAAGATGTCTGGTGAGTAGCTTTGCGTGGTGCGGAAGATTATCTCTTCGCGCATAGAGCGTATTTCGTCGAAATCCAGGTTAAGAGACTTCGATTGGTAGCTCTCGTCCCCGACTTTAGTAACGGATGGAAGTTTAACGTAATCAATCCCGCGCGGGATCCGCAGCGAGTGAGCGGCAGAGGCGCCGGTGAGAACCAGAACCGACGCTTCTTCCAGTCTTTGTGCGACCGCATCGCCGATTGCGAGAGTACGTCGGATATGACCAAGACCGAAGCTGTCATGGGAATAAAAAAGTACTCGCGTTTGTTCATTCATACCTTGTACGGCTACTCCTGTTGGTGAGCAGCGAGACACTCGAGTGCAATGGCTCTACATGAAAGTGCCTGGAAATTTGTGTTGTTTTCAATTTGACATGTAGGTTTGCCTGTTACTAAGGCAACAGTGCCGCAAAGCGATGCGGAAATACATGGGGCTTGAAATTCGGATTAACAAAGACTCGCCAAAATGCAGCAAGTAGGTGACAGCCGAATGATTGGTGGCTAGACAAGCGGGTTTTGGAACCCTATTCTCGACTGGTTTCGAGGTTTGCGCGAATTAGTAATGCCAGCTACCGATACGGAACTTGTGTCAGCGTGCCGGCGCGGCGAGCCGAGCGCGTGGGAAGCATTGGTCAATCGTTACCAGCGACTGATATACGCGATTCCAAGGCGAGCCGGTCTGGATGAGGACAGGACAGCGGAAGTGTTTCAGGAGGTCTTCACTACGCTCTTGCAAAAGCTGGACGACATCGATGAGCCTGAACGACTGCATGCGTGGCTAGTAACAACCGCACGCCGCAAAACAGCTCGGCTTATTTCCACGGAGCGTTCATGGCAGAAGGTGAACATTCCGCTGGATGGAGACACTGCTGAGTTTGCTAATATTCGGGACGCGGCTCCTTTGGCTGATGAGGTGATTGTCCAACTTGAGAAACAGCATCTCACGCGAGTCGCACTTACAGCCCTTGACGAACGTTGTCGTGAATTACTTACATTGCTTTTTTACGAAACGGAGCAGCCTTCGTATACGGAAATAGCAGATAGGCTTGGGACTTCAGTAGGAAGTATTGGACCCACTCGGGCGCGCTGTCTTGAAAAACTGTTTCGATTGCTCGATAAATAAAAGACAATTGTATTTTTGCCTGTTGGATCCGTACTGTTAGCGCGAAAGAGATTTAATAAAGGCGAAGTCACCTTAGCGAGCCCCGATGAAGACTAGTTCTCAACACATCACCTTCGCCGAACTCCTGGATCTAGTCGATAATACGGCCGTGTACGACCAGCGGAAAGAGTTAACGGCGCATCTAGCCGGCTGCACAAAATGCGAAGACGAGCTTCAGCGTCTGCAGCAGTTACTCCAAACAATGAGAAGCGATCGTGATCCGGACGCCCCGCGCGATCTCAGTGCGTATGCGATAAACCTGTTCAGTCAGCGCGAGAGCTCAACTAAGCGCTCAGTGCTACGGCGTGTCATTGCGGTGGTGAGTTTTGATAGTGCAGCGAACCCCACTCCGGCTTTTGGAGTGCGATCAGGTCGCGCCGAATCACGGCACTTGCTTTATTCGGCGGAATCAAATGATATTGATCTAAGACTTACACGAGAAGGTGATCGCTGGATTGTCACAGGTCAGGTGCTTGGGCAAGATTGTGCACAAGGCGAGGTAACGCTTGACGGTGAAACCGAATCGGTTAGTGCTGCGGTTAATGAGCTATGTGAATTTACTCTCCCAGCCGTATTGCCAGGCACCTACGAATTAGTCCTGCGGCTGGCGACACTCGAAGTGGCGATCCCCCAAATCAAAATTAGCGCATAAGTAGGGTTTGATGGAGCGTGCAGAGCTTGCCGAGCTTCTCATTGAGGCTGGCGATGCTGAGCGAGAGGCATTGCTGCGTGAGCACTGCGCCTTCATCGATCTTGAGCTGGCCCATAAACTCAAAAAGATTGGTCAGGATGCCTGGAGAACAGATCCCTCACGGTGCGTCCAGGCAGCCCAAGTACTCATCTCTTTAAACGCACAAAGCAATGATCCCGAGATTAGTGGTCTGGCGAACTGGGCAGGTGGCATAGCCGCCCTGGTGGAAGGCCAAATGGAATTGGCGCTCTCGCGTCTTGACGCGGCTGAGACCACTTTTCTGTCACTGCAGAAAGATCACACCGCCGCCGAAACTCAGTTAGCCAAAACTATTGCATTGGCCATGCTCGGACGCTACGACGAAGCAGTTGAGTGCGGCCTACGAGCTCGGCAAGTGTTCCTTGCTTACAATGATCAGATGGAGGCAGGAAGAATTGAAAACAACATCGGTAATTTGTTCTTCCGCCGTGACCGTTACCACGAGGCTGAAAAGTTCCAAAGCATGGCGCGCGAACGCTTCGTGATTCTGAACAACCAGGCACAACTCGCCATCATTAACAATTGCCTGGCTAACACTCACGCCTTGCTACACAAGTTTGATTCGGCGGAAGCTCTTTATCATGAGGCCGTACAGCAGGCTGAGACCGCTGGTCTATACGTGACTCTCGCCGAAATTGAAGGAAACATCGGTAATTTTACTCTGCTCCAGGGCCGGTACAATCTCGCGCTTGATTATCTTGAGCGAGCGCGGCGCCGCTACGCGTCACTCGCGATGCCGCATCAGTCTGCTATTGCTGAACAAGAAATAGCAGATGCGTATCTGGAGTTAAACCTCGCACCCGAGGCTGCTGAAATATATGAGCGTGTCGCACCAAAGTTTGCCGCTTTGGGAATGCGGGCCGAGGAGGCCCGGGCACTGGCCTTTCACGCGCGGGCAGCAATCATTCTGGGCGAAATAGACAAGGCACATACCCTTCTCGGAAAAGCTGCCGCACTGTACGTAGTCGAAGGAAATGACGCAGGCGTGGCGTTAGTGAATCTCACCGAGGCTCAACTCTACTACTCGCAACAAAACTGCGCCGCAGCCTATGAGTCGACGATTAAAGCTGAACCAGCGTTCGCTGCTGCTGGCGCCACCCGTCGTTTGATGTTTGCGCGGTGGTTACGTGGCGAAGCGGCGCGCTGCCAGGGCGCAGCAGATGAAGCGTTCGGGGTTCTAAAAGGTTTATTGAACGAGCCGGAATCTGAAAGACAACCTGACATTGCGGCACGTTGCTTAACTTCATTGGGATTATTGGCGTCGGCAGCGGGCGACCAGGATTCAGCGGAGCGATCGTTTAAGAACTCTGTCGAACTGATCGAGGCCTTACGCGCACCGTTACCTGCCGAGGAATTTCGCGCCGCTTTTTTCTCTGACAAATTGGTGCCGTACAACGAATTGGTCCGACTCTCTCTCGACCAGGGTCGAGTATCGGAGGCCCTTACCTTTGTCGAAAGCGGCCGCTCCCGCGCTCTAGCCGATACTCTTCTGGGCAATCTTAACCCGCAACTTAGACCACAGGACGAATTCGAGGCAGGTCTTCTGCGCGAGTCGGGAGCATTAAGGGAGGAACTCAATTATCTGTATAACCAGGTAAACAGACCTTTGGGTGAAGTGATGGACAATCAGAGTGATACCACCACTTTGCATCGAGAAATTCGTCAACGCGAGGACAAGCTGTTGGAGATAACACGGCAACTCCAACATCGTAGTAAGCAAACAACTGCGTCAGTTGAATCGTTTGCACTGGCCGAACTTCAGAATGATCTGGCAACTGCGACAGCACTGGTGGAGTACACAACACTTGACGAAGAATTGATCGCGTTTGTGGTAACCGATGAAGACGTCAACGTTGTTCGCGCTCTTGGGACTGAATCAGATATTGCGGACGAGGTTGCGCAAGTTCGCTTTCAGATTGACACGCTCCGTTTTGGTGCGCGGAATATTCGCAAACATTTGCCTACGCTGACCGACCGTGTACGCAAGCACCTACAAACACTTCACGATCATCTATTGCACCCAATCGAACCCCTCATAGGTGGGCGGCGGCTAGTAATCGCACCTCATCGAACTCTGCATTATCTGCCCTTTCAGGCACTTCACGATGGAGAGACATATTTAATCGAGCGGCGCGAAGTCAGTTATGTTCCGAGTGCACTCGTTCTTCAGCAATGCCTCAGTCGCCCGAAACGAAAACTTGATAATGCGCTCCTCCTAGGAGTTGCTGATCAGCACATTCCGCATGTGCGCGAGGAAATCAACGCGGTCAACAGAATTATCCCGACGGCATTGCCTCTTCTCGATGAGGACGCGACTGTCGAAGCACTAAGAAAACACGCTCCTAATGTCGATGTTTTGCACCTGGCGTGTCATGGTCAGTTTCGAGCAGACAATCCGCTCTTCTCTTCCTTGCGGCTTAGTGACGGTTGGTTCACAGTCCGCGACGCTTATGATTTGGGCCTTAAATCCCCGTTAGTGATCCTAAGTGCGTGCGAAACCGGCCTCAATGCGGTTGCCCCTGGGGAGGAACTGATTGGACTGGCTCGTGGTTTCTTCTCGGCAGGCGCGCCGACGATCCTGCTCAGCCTTTGGACAGTTGACGACGAAGCAACGGCAGACTTGATGGCCAGCTTTTACACCGATTTGGCGCGCACAAACTCTCCCGCCACGGCATTGCGCTCTGCTCAGAGAAAGATCCTTCGCGAAAAGCCTCACCCTTTCTTCTGGTCACCGTTCGCCGTGTTCGGTCGCTGGTGAAAATGGCCGACAAAAGAGGGCTTGCAAACTTAGCAGAGGACTTTTTATTTTGCGCAAGGTTGCGAAAAAATCCGCTGCGTTCACGAACATTCACGCAACCTTCTGCGCTGGCGGAGCCATCAGAAGACTTCCCGGCAACAAACCTATCGCGACTAAAATCCCCCGAAATGTATTTAGTGTCCCTTCGCTCGCACTGTGCAAGTGCAGAGATCTCTTCATGATCGGCATTTCGATGACCCTCTCAGTTTGGGCTGTTCGCGGGCTGTGCTGATAATTTGGTAGTCTAATTGCTCTAACAACTATCCATTGAAGCGGAGTCTGGCATTCCTATTTTTTCTCCTGGTTCTAGCCCTATCGGTGCTAGCGACCGAGCCGTACGGCCGTGTTGTGTTTGCGACCGATGACGGAGAGGACTTTGTTCCCGGCGAGGTCGTAGTCAAGCTAATCAATACTTCGGCTCTTCCGGGGATTGCCTCGCAGTATTCTCTTGACCCAAACCCGCTTGACCAGTTCGGGTCACGACCAATTTACAGACTGCGGATTACGAATGGAGCGTCGGTCACCGATAAGGTTAACGCGCTTACTGCTGATGCCCGCGTTATCTTTGCCGAACCTAATTTCGTTGAGAAGCCGCCCGAGGGTGGGGGAAATTCCTGGAATGTAGGCAACTCCTGGAATGTGGGAGGTGATGCAGGTACCTACGTAGCACAATGGGCACCCCAGAAGATCCGCCTATCGCTTGCGCACCAGATTAATCGTGGCAAGGATGCTAACGGTCGTGCCATGCGGATCGCGGTGCTCGATACCGGGGTTGATTCAGCGCATCCCGCACTGGCGGGCCGACTGCTGCCAGGTTACGACTTCGTCGATGATGACAATGACCCTTCCGAGGTTGGCAGCCAACTGCTTGGACCTTACGGACACGGAACTCACGTCGCTGGTCTGATAGCCCTCACGGCACCCGAGGCGAAAATCATTCCGATCCGCGTACTAGATTCACGGGGAATTGGGAATATCTGGGTGTTAGCCGAAGCGTTGACTTATGCAGCGGACCCGGACGGAAATCCAAACACTGCGGATGGTGCGGATGTCATTAATCTCAGTCTGACTACTCTGCGTCGCACGCATCTGCTGAGAGGCGTCCTCGCTAAGGTCTGTGATGATATCCCCGAGCCCGGAGAAGAAGATTTTCCGGCTGTCGCGAATCCGTTCCTTGTTGTCGTAGCAGCAGCAGGCAATGGCGGCGACTTTACGCTGCAGTATCCAGCGGCGGAAAACCGTTCGGGAATGATAGCGGTTGCAGCTTCAAACAATCAGGATCAGCTTGCAACTTTTTCAACAAGAGGCTCTTGGGTTCGAGTAGCTGCTCCCGGCGAGGGGATTATTAGTACGGTGCCAGGCGGACTCTATGCAACCTGGAGTGGAACATCGATGGCTGCGCCTATTGTTGCCGGTGAAGCTGCGCTCATACGTGCTACTTTCCCAGCCTTGCCTAACAAGAAGATTGTGGACCACATTGTGAAGACCGCCGTGCAAATCCCCGGTCCGGTATCAGCTCGTATCGATGTGGGAGCTGCTTTGACCACCACACCCGAAGCGGAGCCCACGCCTACACCGACGCCGACTCCGACTCCAACCCCTTCACCGACACCTACACCCGCTCTTCGTTTGCTTACCGATGCGCAAACAAATCGAGCCGTCGCCGTTCATTCCGTACTCTTTACGGCGGAACCTTTTGCAGTTGTGTCTCCGCTGAACCTCAGTTCAAACAAGCGCACACGAATCATCGTATTCGCCAGTAATTTGGAATTACTTCCGAATGAAACGTTCTCAGCTGTCACCGCTCAGGCGATCGATTCACGCGGTATCGTTTACGCGCTTCCGGTGGAGTTTGGCGGCAAGGTTCCTGAGATGAACTGGTTATCGTCAGTAATAGTCAGACTGCCTGATGATCCAACATTGAAGGGGGACATTTCTCTTACGATCACAGTTCACGGTGTTACAAGTAATAGTGTCGTTCTAGCTATTAAAGCTCCGTGAAAACTGTTCCTAGGAACCTGCGTTGTGCGTCGTCAGCGTGTGTCTTGGCGCCGTCATCACTGCCGGTGTGGATCAGCGCGTACTCGCCATTACTAGAGCTCTAATCATAACTAGACAAACATGGGCTTTCCATTTCCCGTGCCCGACATTTATCGATTCAAACCACCCACACCCTAAGCGGGGTTTGCATGACCTGGAGGCCTAAGACCTCACCGCAGTATCAGTACGAAAAAGACTGAGCTCGAATAAACGCCCTACTTGCTGCGATATAACCACGTTGAGAACTCGCTGAGAAACAATTGAACGCACTGCTGAGGACTTCCGGACCCCAGAAACGAGATAGTTGGAAGGCTCTCCCGGAAAATGCGCGCTGGCCAACAATTACCAGCAGAGTTTAGACACGGCGAATGGCAGGAGAACTGACGATCATGGCCCCAGACAACTCAAATGATACGGAGAAGCATTCTGGAGTCGGAGACTTGCCGCTCACAGGTGGTCGAACCATAACAGGACTGAGATACGTCGTGAACACGCTAATCCTATTTCTCCTTTTCATAATCCCGTTTCCGGCTGTCGTAAGCGCGCAAGCAAGAAGGAGTTTTCATCCCAAGCCTAACGCGCACGGTGACAGGCACGCCGATCAAGTTATCGAGAGCGGCAGATTTCGCATTTACGAATTGAAGCAGGTGCAAGGAGAAGAAACTTATGAGATTAAACGCAACAACGCCGGGCCAACCACGAGCAGCTTAATTGTTACCGCGGATATCAATTTGCCATTCATGGGTGAAGACCAGAAACCCAAACTCAGCGCTACCCTGCGTGCGAAAGGTGATTTAACGCCTGAATCATTTCAGCTCAAAGGTGTCAGGCCGTTAGAGGTCGCCGTAGATACTTCCATCACAATTGAGCAAAAAACCGCCTTAGTCAGTGACAATAACGCAGGTGGTTCAACCTTGCGCACAACACAACTGCCAGTGCCCGAAAACTTCTTCATATTCGGAGGCTACGTGCCCGTAACGATGGAAATGATGCTTGTCCGCTACTGGTTAGCTCACGGACGAAAAAACCCCCTCCCGCTTCTACCCGGCGGAGAAGTATTTATCGAGCATCGCGGGAGCGACACCGTTATGGTTCAGGCTAAACCTGTCGTCGTCGATCGTTACCATCTTAGTGGAAGCAAATGGGGTGGCGGGTGGGGACGGCAAACGCTTTGGTTCGATTCACAGAACCATCTGCTCGCGGCGGTTAATCTTGGCGGCAATGTCGAGACAAATCTCTCGGCCATTCGTGACGGTTACGAATCAAACTTGTCCTTTTTCCTGAAAAGAGCCGTGGAGAATGGCATCGATCGACTGACTGAAGTTGCGGATCGTCTGAGTCCCAGGAATACGGCTCCACTTGTGCTACTCGGCGGTACTTTGATTGATGGCACGGGAAGACCTCCGATAAACAATTCGGCGATCGTCATTCAAGGCGATCGCATCATTGCAGCCGGCGCGCGTTCGGAAATCACAATTCCCACTGGAGCAAGAGTCGTGGATGCTAGCGGCAGATATATCTTGCCCGGACTGTGGGATATGCATTCGCACCTTTATCAAGTCGAGTTTGGACCAGCTTACCTGGCCGCCGGTATCACAACCGCGCGCGACGTTGGCAATGACATTGAGTTTGGCACTTCTCTTCGCGATGCGGCTAAACAGGGACGCGGGCTGGGACCGAGGCTGCTTCTGGCCGGTTACATTGACGGCAAAAACGATTTTCACTCGTTCGATGTCCAAGCTGGCACGCCTACGGAAGCGCGCGCCGCGGTGCAGCATTACAAAAATGCCGGTTTCGATCAGATCAAGATTCGCGATCACGTCAAGCTCGATATCTTGAAAGTAATCACTGAGGAAGCTCACCGATTGGGGATGACTGTGACCGGACATGTGCCCGAAGGGATGAATGCGCTCCAAGCTGTCGAAGCCGGTATGGATCAGCTCAGTCATCTTAACTTTGCAATGACCGGGTTTTTTCCCAGAGAACCTCGTAACGACGTACAGGCGTCTATCGATCTGAATTCTCCTGATTCTAAAAATGCGCTGCGGGTATTCAAAGAACATTTAACGGTTATTGATCCAACGATCGCCGTATTGGAACTGATGATTCGTCCAAAGAATATGCCAATTGAAAGTTTCGAGCCCGGAATGGCGAAGGTGGCACCTGAACTCATTGAACAAATCGACAAGAAGGGCGCGCCCGCCGAACAAGCTGAAGCCATTCGGCTCGTTATGGAGACTCTGCTAAAAACTTTAGGCGCGCTGCATCGCGCAGGCTTGCCGATCGTCGCTGGAACGGACGTGGGAGTCCCCGGTCACACGTTGCATCGCGAGCTGGAACTGTATGTGAAGGCTGGGTTGACGCCGATGGAAGCGATTCAGGCAGCGACGCTCGTACCGGCTCGGGTGATGAAGGTCGAAAAGGAAGTCGGCACGATTGAACCAGGCAAGCGCGCCGACCTCCTCATTCTCACCGCGAATCCGCTCGACAACATCAGCAACATCCGCAAGGCCAAATTCGTCGTGACGCAGGGGCGTCTGTTTGATTGCGAGGAGCTAAATAAGATCGTCGGATTCAAG
This sequence comes from Pyrinomonadaceae bacterium, assembly GCA_036560225.1. GTDB lineage: Bacteria > Acidobacteriota > Blastocatellia > Pyrinomonadales > Pyrinomonadaceae > PSRF01. Next base: position 10,017 of record DATBRN010000283.1, read on the forward strand.
CCATGAGACGGTTCTTAATAACAACAGCGCTTCTTTTCCGGCCCGAACGAGAAGGCGTGGGTGTCAGACAGCAAGGCACACCACGCCATTCGATTTTCTCGGTGGTGTTACGGCTCAACGAGTTTCACTCTAGTCTCGTAAACTTAACTCGAGGGCTCGTCGTCGCTCTATCCGCGGGCGGGATTAACCAGAAAGCGTTGGTGCCTTCCAACTTTAATTCCCAAGTTATGGGGGTCGCTGCAGTGGTCATCACGTCAGGGTTCTTCGCCACCATCGCATGCATGGTAAGGGTCGATCCCTTGAGCTCATAAGTACCCGCATTTGCAATAAACGGGGCCCATTGCTCATATCGAGCAATTTTCTCGGCATCCGTTAGGTTACCAGGATCCTTGGCGGGGGCGGCCTCAGTTCGCGGCTGGTTTGCGGTTACCGCCATGCCGCTGTAGTAGCCTTTTGTAAAAATGAGCAAACCTGGCTGAGGGCTTGTTATCGAGGTGGCTTTCTCATTTGGGTTGCTCGCTGGTGGCACTACCTCTACGACTTTCCAAACGCCTTCAAGCTGAGTTTTCTTTTGATCTTGACTGGCGGACCTACCTACACCCACCAGATTTAAGAAAAGCATTGAAACGAGGAGCAGCCCGCCGAGGGCGGCAAGTGACTTGCGGAAGCTGAACATAGATATCCTCCTTGGCTGGGGCGCCAGTGCGGCGCCGGAAGAGGAGGGTCGGCAAGCGGAGGCAAGGTCGGGCGCGCAACGTAGCGCGCAGGCTCCAAGTTCTCCGATCCGCCAGAACAGAAATTGTGATTTATTACGCTGACTCTATACCCAAATACAGGGTCGCAGTCAACGCGCTTAGGTCTTAACTTGGATGCGCGATCCGTGAGGTCGGTGGTTCGAATCCACTCGCCCCGACCAGTTAAATCAACCATTACGGCCACCATTAAAGGTGGCCGTTCTTGTTTCGTGGCAAAGTCCCGCGCGTGTAGTGTTTAAACTGGTAACCAGGCTCCCTACAAAATGCTATTAACGATTACTAAGTACGAGCTCTCCGGCTAGTTATTTTTTGGCAACTGAAGGAAAGGTTCATTGATGTTATTATCCCTGTCGCTGCCCCTGTAAGCGGAGTCAAAGCTCGGCCTATCGATTGGGGCCGAGCAAACTGACGCTCACGTCTTAATAAATGACTCTACCAGACGGTCCAAATTGCCGATCCTTAAAATCGTGGCGACTCTCCTAACTCGTTCAACTCGGTCGCACTGAGTCAAATGACCGCCACTGAGAGACCGACCCAAGTGAAAGGCGCGTCGTGAAACAGCAGTTCTCAATGCTCATCCGACTGCTTCGGCCACATCCCTGGCTCGTGGCCCGATTCACCGTCGGCTCGCTGGGACGCGCCGCCATGACCGCGGCCTCAATCTTACTGATTCGAGAGTTTCTCGCTGGCGTACTCGGTCACGGGCGTGGTTTCGGAGTTAGCCTCAGCCCTGAGTCGGCACTCTGGATAACTGTAGGTCTGCTCTTGCTGGTAAGTTTGAGCGCAGCCGCCTTCAACTACGATTCCCTGGTAACGCAACAAAAAATCGTCAAGGCAATCGAGTTGAGTACGATGGAACGAATGATTCGGCACCTGCTCGCCTTGTCGGTCACGTTTGTCGACCGCAGGACTCACGGAGAGTTGTTACAAAGCATCCGTCAGGATGTCACCGAAATGCGGATGGTAGTCTTGTCTACCGCGAGAATCGTGCTTGAGATACTTCAGACGGTTGGCCTCGTCGCCGCGGCAGTGAGTTTCAGTCCCTGGCTGTCGCTCTGGGCTTTTTTCCTGGTCCCTGTGGCCGCGTTACCTATTTACATTTTCGCCCGTCGCACACTCGCACGCTCTTTCGGTGTCAGGGAAAAAGGAGTTGCCCTTTTCGACGCCTTGCTACAACTCCTGCATGGCATTCGCGTCATCAAGATATACCAGGGGGAGCGGGCCGAGGGTGAGCGAACTGTTGACCGTGCGCGCATCTATTTTGACGAACTCATTGAGATGGAACGAGTGCAAGCGTTCGCGCGAAGTGTGCTCGAATCGCTGGCCGCCCTCAACGTGGTAGTTGTGATAATAGTAGGAGGTTTGAGCGTCATGTCAGGTCAACTCGGTTGGCCTGAACTACTGGCTTTCCTCCTGGCCATGCGCGCCGTCCAGGGGCCCTTGAACAATCTCAACAGCGCCTACCTGGATGTGCAACGCTACGGCGCCAGCGTCTTCCATATCGAACAGCTGCTGCGGGAAAAACCGGAGATCCAAGATCTGAAGGATGCCCGCTCTCTCAGTGGGTCGCCTTTGTCGATTACCGCTGATCGAGTCGAGTTCACTTTCAATCAAAATCCGGTGCTCCAGAATGTATCTTTCACAGTCCAGGCCGGTGAGACGCTGGGAATTGTTGGTCCATCCGGGGCAGGAAAGACTACATTACTGAGTCTAGTCGCCCGCTTCTATGACCCCACTCGTGGTCGAGTGATGCTGGATGGAGAGGACCTGCGCAACTTTCGCCTGCATGATATTTATGCAAAGCTGGCGATTGTTACCCAGGATCCGTTTCTTTTCTCAACTTCGATTCGCGAAAACATACTTTGTGGACGACCTGACGCAACGCAGGAGGAGATTGAAGCTGCGGCCCGCGCCGCAGAAATCCATGATGAGATCATGGCCATGCCAGACGGATATCAAACTGTGGTCGGACAAGGAGGTCGCGCTCTATCGCGTGGTGAGGCGCAACGTGTCAACGTCGCCAGAGCGATTCTCAAGAATGCTCCAATTCTCCTACTCGACGAGGCGACATCCAGTCTGGATTCTTATTCTGAAGCCCGAGTACAGCGCGCGGTAGATCGGTTGGCGGTGGGTCGGCTTGCTATCTCAGTGGCCCATCGCCTTTCTACACTCAGGAACGCCACACGCATCCTGGTATTGGAACAAGGACACGCAGTGGGTTTGGGAACACACAAGGAACTGCTGGCCAACTGT
>DATBRN010000284.1:0-6522 GCA_036560225.1 Pyrinomonadaceae bacterium
GTCAATCGAAACGAAGGTACGTTTAAGGTGATGCGAATGTCAGGCTGGTCAGGCTCTAAATCGGCGAGCTCGATGTGCCCACCTGTGAGACGGTCCGAGCGCTCCGACTCGTTACGGTCTACAGCCGGCGTCGGGCTCGGCGTTGGAGAAGTGGTCTGTGGCGAAAGGCTCGTCTGTGCTGGGGGCTCGGTTTGTGCCGCTTCAGAAGCCCCTGTGAGCGTGCAAATGAAAACGAGCAAGACTACCCGGCCCAGCAGGCACTTTATGGGAAGGAATGCAAACCGGTTGCCTTGAGATCTAAACATATAAACGTTCGCAGTGGAGTTTGGTAAGAAAGCGCGTCAGGGTAACTAAAAACCGGCGGAGTTTTCAACCCCGCTGGACCACTCAATCAGCCAACGCGGCTTTGCCGCCGCACAGTGCGGAAAGGCTCTGCCTTTCCGCAGCGTCCCAACATTCTTTGAGGCTCCGCCTCATGAATCGGAGGCGTAGCCTCCCCGTGATCTAGAAACTCGGCGGTAAGGCAGAGCCTTACCGCACTGTGCGGCGGCAAAGCCGCAGGCGGGACTAGGTTAAAGTGACACGCCTGTGGCACGGACCTTGTTAAGCGAAGGCGAGAGTGCGATTAGCGCTCTTATCAGCGTCCCTGGCGGGGAATTTTGACCCTGCTAGGGGCACTTTGCCCACCCATAGCGTCCCTACCGACCCTCTTGCTATCCTCAACTTTTTTGCGCGAAGCCACCCTTCAAAAGGCCTTCAACGTAATGTCTATATCATCTCGAAAAGGATAATTAATTTTGAAGATATTGATCGCTGAAGATGATCCCGTTTCTCGTCATGTGTTGACGGCGAATCTTACCAAGTGGGGGCACGAGGTTATCGCTGTCACTGATGGTCTGCAGGCCTGGGAGGCCTTACAGAGGGACGATGCGCCGCACTTGGTAATTCTCGATTGGATGATGCCCGGGTTGGAGGGACCGGAGGTCTGCCGCAAGCTCCGTCAGTCGGCTCGGGAAATAGAAACTTACATCATCCTGCTGACAGCCAGACAGGGTGTCGCAGAAGTAGTAAACGGAATTGGTGCCGGCGCCAACGACTATCTGACTAAGCCTTATCACCGTGATGAATTGCGTGTTCGAGTGCAGGTAGGCGTGCGCATGGTGGAGCTGCAAAAGAAGTTAGCCGACCGTGTAGAGCAACTCGAGCGGGCGTTGGACCAGGTAAAGAGACTTCAGGGAATCATTCCGATCTGCGGCTACTGCAAGAAGATTCGTGATGATCACGATTATTGGCAGAATCTCGATAGTTACATTTCCACTCATTCGGAGGCTGAATTCAGTCATGGAATCTGCCCCTCGTGCTACGTTGACGTGGTGAAACCGCAGCTCGAATCGTTTAAACCTTCGCGGATGAAAGTCTCGGAAACACTGACATGAGTGTTCCGACCTGCACGAAGGCTACCGCTTTGCGGTAGAAGTCCCTGGGAACTGATTCTGTCCCGCCTTCATGCGAGTGGAACGTAGTCGTACTCGCCGATGCCTGGTGGCTTGCGTCTTTGACCGGTTCCATGTTGTCCTCCTGGAGTGGGCCATTAGGCGGCGCAGGCGTTCTCATCATAACCGGAAGCGGTAGCGATCGGCCAAAGACTCAACATTTACAAACCAATTTTATGGAGTATGCGATAGCTCGAGTGCTAAGAACCGCAGTTGATTCTTTGGCCGGTCGCTACCGCTTCCGGTTCTGATATGGCTCCCAATCGAATAAGTTTGAGTACCTGGAATTATATTAAAGAAAATCGAGCGTGGCATAGTTCTAGGTAGCAGCCAAAAAACGAATTTGGTGGGCACGTGGCGCGGCAAGTCTGGCTTTGTGATGGAATCGACTTGTGGTTGAAGTGTCGCTGCGCTGGAGCGGGGGCGCGCTGCGCTTGCCCACCTTCCCCACCTGCGAATTTGCAAGGCTTGGATGGCTAAAGCTCAGGTTAAGGGCTTTGCGACGTTTAGCTGGAACGGCACTCACCCTGTTGGAAAGTTCCGACTACAAAGTCTCATGTCGCCAGTGAGAGTGGGGCTGCGCTCGCGGCTCGGAGAACCCTCAGTCGCCCCACCGCGTGCTCTTCGTTGGCTCTAATAGAAGCAACTAAGCTATCATTGACGTAATCAAACATCCTCTCCCGTTTTACTACTTCATGAGGTATCAATGATGGCAAAGCCAAACTTTAGAGGTTTCATTGTCGCACTGTTAATTCTCTTCAACGCTGCGGTTGTGATTAAGGCCCAGGATCCTGCGGCCCAGGCAACACCCACGGACGCACAGACCGACGAACAGAATCGAAAGGAAGCTGAAGCGGAAAAAAAGGCCGCGGCCTTACTTGACCAGATTGTTGGTCAAGTACAACTGCTCAGGCTGCCTGAGAATCGCATTCGCGTTCAGATCGCCGCCGGGGATCTTTTATGGAGCCGCAATGAAGCGCGGGCGCGTTCCATGTTCTCACTCGCCGCCGAGGGCGTTGCTGAGATGATGCGCGGTACTGGCCAAGCCGACCAGCGCTGGGCGGCCCAGTTGCGGCAGGAGGTGGTGTTGACTGCTGCACAGCACGATGCTGCGCTGGCCTACCAACTCTTGGCGACAACCAGACCCTTAACGCCCGCTACCGACACCACTAATAATTTCCGCCGAGCAAGCCCCGGTGCCAATCTCGAGGAGAATCTGCTTGCGCGGGTCGCAGCGCTCGATCCAAAGCTGGCGGCGCAAAAGGTCGAAGAGGCATTAGCGAAGGGTCAGTATCCTAATACGCTCGCACAAGTGTTGACCCAGCTCCAGCCTCAGGATAAAGACGCCGCGACAAAATTGACCGCAAAAGTAGTAAGCAAGTTACTGTCAGAAAACATGCTCACCAATGTGCAGGCGGCGACACTCACGATGAATCTTCTACGTGTCGGGCCGCAGCCCTCTCAGAACCCGGCGACCGTTGTGCCGGCAGGCATGAACCAGGCCGTGGTCAATCGTAGGGTCATGCCAGTGCTGAGCGAATCGTCCTATCAAGGTTTGATGAACACTATAATCGATGCGGCGCTGAGGGCCACGCCGCAAACAGCGACCAATCAACGCGGCAATAATCGCGTCAGAGGCATGTTTGGCGCTGCGCAGAATGCCGATCAAAGCGCCCTTACTGACGGGCAGATCGAGCAGCAAAACGCGCGGCGATTGTTGTTTGGACTGCAAATGCTATTGCCGCAAATTGATCAATATCTACCGTCCCGCGCGGCCAACGTTCGGAACAAAATGACCGAACTTGGTATGGCCAACAACCCGCGGCAGGCCTTCAATCAGCTCAATACTCTGATGCAGCAGGGGACTGTCGACAGCTTGCTCGCCGCTGCGCCCACAGCGCCTCCGCAACTGCAACCAAGGCTTTATCAGCAAGCGGTTGAGAAGGCTCTCGACGAAGGAAACTTCGACCGAGCTCGGCAGATCGCTAACGATCATCTCGACGAGGCAACGCGCGATAGAATGCTGCAGCTGGTTGACTTTCGGTTGACGGCGAAAAAAGTTGAAGCCGACAACATCGATCAGTTGGAGCAAACGCTCGCAAACCTGCGTTCTGACGATGAACGAATTGATTTGTTGCTACAGTTGGCGTCGCAGGCACAAAGACCCAGTGGACAACAAACGCCTTCGTCAGCACCGCAAGATGACTCGAAACTGGCCCTCAGGTTTCTCGGAGAAGCCCAGCGCTTAACTAATCGACGGGCGACTAACTACAGGCAGTTTGATCAGCAGTTGAGGGTTGCCGACGCATTGGCAGCGCTGGACCCGGCGCGAAGTTTTGACGTGCTCGATCCTGGCATTGCTCAGCTTAACGAGTTGCTGTCGGCCGCAGCGTTGCTAAGCGGATTCGAAGTAAATATCTTCAAGGACGGTGAATTGCAGCTTGGCGGAGGTACTGGACTGGGCGACATGGTAGAACGGTACGGACAGGAACTGGCGACGCTGGCAAAGATAGACTTTGCGCGAGCAGAAAGCTCATCAAATAAATTTCAATTGCCAGAATCCCGTTTGTTTGCGCAGTTGAGCATCGTGCGAACAGTGCTTGGCGTGCCGGAAGCAGCCCCAGTTGACCGTGGCTTTAACTTTGGACGCAGGTTCGGCCGAAGGGGGCAGTAGGGGCTTTCCAGGTGCAATTCGGTAAACGTGGTAGGGGCGGCACTCCGCAGAGTGCCGCCCCTTGTTGCGGCGTTACCTTACAGGCCTTCGACGATTCACCCATTACAGAACCGAGCGCGGTAGCGCCGGATGCCAGAGTCGAGCCTGGAAATCGGAGCGTATCTCCAAAGCGGGAGCGCTGGATCTCAGAGTCGCCTCAGTATGACGCTCCGGTTTGGGCTGATTCCCAAAGTTGCCTCTAGCATCCGGCGCTACCGCGCTCGGTTCTGTATTGAGTTGCCCCTTCCTGGACGTCGATGGTTTCTAGGTTGGGTTGAAATGTTATTGAATAAGGCCCGTGGCTACGATGCGTCGCCACCGTGGTACTCTTGGTGGATCGTAAGACACGATTCGATTTTCTTTCAGAATCCGAAACGACAGCCGGAACTAATGCAAGCTGAACCACTCGACAGCTCCCACAGGCTGCGACGCTTTGAACGTATGATCGCTAGGCTGAAACGCCGGGCGGAGCAGCTGGAGCAGATAAGCAAAAAGTATTGGACTGTTCGAAGAGTAATCTTCGTTTGTGGCGTCCTGCTGGCCCTTGGCCTTTGCAAATACTCGGGGGGAATCGCTGGGGTGATTTCTGCCGCTTTGGTTCTGGCGATCTTCAGTGTGGTCGCGATTTATCACCGCAGAGTCCACGACAGCATTACAAAAAACTCTCTCCTCTTAACAATCCAGGAAATTCAGACGGCTCGAATCCATCTGGATTGGGATCAGCTGCCCCACCCAGGCCAACCGCAGGAATCGTCAACCCAGGCGAAGCATCCTTTTGCAACCGACCTTGACATTATCGGAGAAAGGTCGCTACACCGGCTCCTCGACACTGCAGTCACAACGGAAGGCAGCAACAGGTTAAGGACATGGTTGCTAAATGAAGTCCCCGAGCCGCTCGTCATTAAGAAGAGACAAGCACTGGTCCGAGAACTTGAAGCACATTCCATTTTCCGTGACAACCTGCAATTACATTCTGCCCTAGCCAGCGAAAGCTCAAACCCTAAAGACGCGCTGAGAGGTCAATGGAACTCGAACATCCTGGTTGATTGGATCCAGGAGCGGGTTCATCCCGACTCGCTGCTTTCAACAGTCATTCTGCTTGGCTCATTGTCGGGCTTGAACATTGCTTTGATTCTTCTGGCAGCCTTCAATTTGATTCCTCACATATGGCCCATCGTGTTCCTGGTCTATCTGAGTGCGATGGTGGCCAAACAGGGACGAATCGCGTCAGCGTGGGGAGAACTTCAGGAGCTGGAAAAGGCGCTGCGCCGGTTCCGAAGTGTCTTTCAGTATTTGGAATCGCGCGGGTACAAGAATAGCCCAGGGTTGGCCGAAGTCTGTGCCCCGTTTCTTGATAAGAGAAAACAGCCGTCCGCAGAGCTGAAAAGGCTAGAAAGATTAGCGTCGGCGCTGGGCTTGCGAACGAATGCTCTCATTTGGCTCCTGGTCCACGCCATCATTCCCTGGGACTTCTTCTTTACTTACCGGCTGGAGGTTTTGAAAAAAGAACTCGCGCACCTGGTGCCCCACTGGCTTGATGCCTGGCATGAACTTGAAGCTCTGAATTCATTGGCAAACTTCGCCTACCTGAATCCAGGCTATGTCTTTCCCGAAATAGTTGCCGGCACGGACAGTTTTGAACGCCAGTCAGAATTCTCGTCCGCATTATTTGACGCTCGCAATCTTGGACATCCATTAATTCACCCCGGAACCAAAGTAGGCAATGACTTCAAGTTAGACGAGCATCTTAGGATTGGAATCCTTACCGGGTCGAATATGGCAGGGAAGAGCACTTTCCTCAGGACCGTGGGAATAAATCTTTGCCTCGCTTATACAGGAGCCCCAGTAAACGCCGAACGACTGAAGTTTTCCTTGTTTCGAGTATTCACGTGCATGAAGGTCAGTGATTCTGTGCACGACGGCCTATCTTACTTTTATGCCGAGGTGAAACGGTTGAAGGCGTTGCTATCGGCAACAGAAACGGACGATCTGCCGATGTTGTTCCTGATCGATGAAATCTTCAGAGGGACGAACAGCCGTGAGCGTCACATTGGTAGCCGCGCCTACATACGCGACTTGTCGAGCCGCCGGACCGTTGGTCTTGTCGCTACACACGATCTGGAATTGGTCAAACTGGCTGACGAGATTCCGGGAGTTGTAAACTTCCATTTCCGTGAGGACGTAAGCGATGGAAGGATGGTTTTCGACTATCAATTGCGTTCCGGTCCTTGCCCAACGACCAATGCGCTGCTGATTATGCGCCGTGAAGGATTGCCGGTAGACAATTAGTTTGTGTTCCCAATGGCACCGTTTAGA
>DATBRN010000285.1:0-8262 GCA_036560225.1 Pyrinomonadaceae bacterium
GGCGAGAGCGTGAACGCGATCGTGCTCGCAGGTCCGCCATTGATCATTGCATTACGATTAAGCGCATACACGCGAACGCCATTGAACGTTGTGTTGTTTGAGAACAGGTTAACCGTCATGTAGTAGGCGTCCGGCCAGAGACCAAACTTTGGGTAGTCGCCTATGAAGTTGGTATTGGAGGGATCTACCTGGACGGCATACAACCAGTAACCACCCGCAACCGGATCGCTGGTCTTAGACACACCAATACACTGATAGAACGAAGTGCCCGGAAAAGCGGGAAACGCGAAATCGCTGACTACCCAACGGTCGGCGATGTGATCGTAGAACACAATGCCATCACCCTGATTTTGGTTATTGCCACAAGGCGTGCTGGTCCCCAACGCGGAAAAGAATGAATTGTAGGTGACGGGTCCTGCCAGAACGTTGCCACTCTTATCGTGGACTCTGATTGACGAGTTGACCGCTTGCACATAGTGATTGGGCCCAACGTCGCCATCCGTATCAGGTGGCAAACAACTGCTACATCCGAGGTTCTGCGTCATTCCGGCAAACGTCTGCAAAGGGGTGGGCATGTTCACAGCCTCCGCAGGCCTTCCCTCCAAAATGATCGGATCAGAGCTTTTGTTAGTAGCACCCTCTTGCGGCGGATGCCTCATCAGGCGAACCTCTTCCTCCTCTTGCTCCGTCACCGGAATGAAGGGAAGGTTCCGCAGATCCTGATCCTGCGAAACTGGTCCCACCATCTCAACTACATCAGGCTTAAGTTTCGCTTGCTGCACTGGAGGCTGTTGGTCAATATGAGCGAAAGAGCTTTTTGTCGGGGCACTGCGATCCAGGTGAAGCGATTTGGTCAAACCGCTAACGTAATCAAGAGGTGGTGCATTGGTTGAACGCCGGCTTGAGCTCATACGTTTCGTTGAGCTTGGCGCCCGCTGTGCTGAATTTCTACGACTCGAAGCAGCGCTGGAAAAAACCAAAATGGATATACAAGCAATAATTGCTACTAGAAGGGTGGTTCGAATAAGGGGGGTCATTGGTCTTGCTCCAGGTGTTCTTATTAGCCTCGGGTCGCGGCATCTCAACAAGGCGAAACGCGCGAGGCTAAGCAATTAAAGTGAAAGCGGAAACCCGCTTGTCCCGAAAGAGAAAGCTGAAGGTGGTCGAAGAAACCCTGATCGAAGCAATGGCTCTGGGCTTCCAGGGCTAACAGAAAAACTGTTCTCTAATGCTCAACAAGTTGTGCGGACAGTATCATTGATCCTAGAAAGGAGCAATCGTTTGGCTGTCCCAATTTCTTGAAGAACTAGCTTGATGGGTTATGTCCCAAACGTAAACTTGATGCCGCGGCTGAACACGGATGACACAGATCAGAACATCCTCGTTCTGATTGGCGTTGTACGGTTACGCCGCGGCTTCCCAATCGTTTTTGGTAACACTCGCAATAGTTATTGACGAAAACGATCTCGGTATTCACCGGAGACGATAAACGCCTTGACCATTTCCGCTTGCTCGAAGTTGCCACCAAACTGGTTCAGTTTATTGAGCCAGAATCGATAGCCACTCTCGTCCGGATCACGACGGAGATAACCAAAGTACTCCATCATCACGAACATCTCGTTGCGCTTCGCGCTCACGACTCGGTCGTCTTCGGATATCTGCTGCAGTACGGTACTGCGTGTCATTGAGCCGCTATTTAGACCGCTAACCAGGGCCTCTCTCTCGACGTCACCGAAGGCGACTCGAGTGTTACCGATAAGCCGGTCAACGTATGCCGCGTTCGATAGGCCATCAAACGCAGCCCGGAAATCGGAACGTTGCACCCAGGCGTCGAGAAACGCCTGCTTGTTTGCGGCCAATTGCTGTGGCCAGTCGCCGTCGCCCACCCTTACGTTAAAGGCCACCGCTGCTGTGTCAGGCATGAACTCCGCAAAGCGTGGCGCGCGGCCATAGCTGGTGCGGTACAAACCATCCACAAAGCCACCCGTCTTCCCGAACTCTATTGACAGGAAGTAGGCCGCGCTCACGTTGATCGTTCGCCGTTCAATACAGCCGGCATCTGAGCCGCAAGAGCGGATCTGATCGCTCCAGAAGTTGAAACCGCCATCGTCAGGTTCGCGCCCAAGGAAGTCGAGATAGTGCTGGCGGACAAAGAACTCGGGCGTATCGATCGCGTTGCCGGTGATGACGGCATCGCGTGTAGCGGTGAAGACTGCATCGGTCATGTTCGCGAGCAGCGAGAATGAGCGGCTCTCAGGACCGAAGTGATAGTTCACCAGAGATGGGGTAACGGTGTAGAAGTTGTCGGTGTCGATGTTGTTGAAGCGATAGTTGCCGCTGCTGTCAGTAATTGTCTTTGCCGCGCGGGCACCGCTCAAGTTCATCGTCACACCGGCCAGGGGTGAACCGTCAGAGGTTGTTACTCGGCCGCTGATTGTTGCCGGTGCTGCGGTTGGCGCAAACAGCGGAATCTCCCACATGCCCCGTCCGTGAGTGGCAATGCGTAAGACGCGTTTGACGTTTTGAATTGCTATGTCGAAAACAGCAACGCGAGGCAGACCCTGCCCGTACGGACTCCAACGTGCGCCTCCGTCTTCAGAAATGAAGACACCGATGTCCGTGCCGGCAAATATGCGCAACGATTGCTGCGGATCAACTATGAGCCCGTTCACTGGGACGTCCGGTAACGTGTTGATGCCGCTGCCATTGATAGCGGTGATTACCGGAGTAGTGTTCAGGTTAGTGACTTTCCAAACGTGCGATTGGGCGGGAGCAGTACCGCCGGAGAAGTTGCCCAGTCCGATGTAAACAGTGTTCTTGTTAACCGGATCAAAGGCAAAACGCCCAACATAGAAGTCGGGAATCACACTTCCACCGCCTACGGGATCCAGGCTCGTAAGCGTAGAAGAACCGGTGGTGGTGTACCAGAGTGCGCCGTTGTTCAAACCGACGATGCGATAGTTGTCATCCAGTTGTGAAATGCCAATTGCGCTGATTGCCACGCCCGACTGAATCGGCGCCTGGCTGACTGTGACATTAGCGGTTCCCTGTGTGCTCGAGCGGAGCAGACGATCCGTGCCGATATAGACGGTATTGTTTGGACTCCCAGGTCCCAAAGCCGTCGGACAATAGAAGTTTACGGCCGTAGTAATGGCGCTATTACAGGAGATGCCATTGCTGGTGCCCATTCCGCTGCAACCGAGGAACGTCCATGTACCAAACGCGCCGCCGGTCAAGCTGCGGGCATAACCAATCTGTGAATTCAACTGATTGAAGTAAGTATGATACATCGTGGTGGGCGTGCTCTGGTCAATCATGGCGAAGCCGCCGTCACCATCATCAGAGTGAAGCCAGGTAGCTCCTCCGGTCAGGAGCATGTTGCTTCCGTTATCCTGAGTGCCGCCGATAGAAATGTCGGGATCCGTCGGATGCACGGCGACACTCTGAAACTGAGTCGCCCGCATGGTTGTGTTGTTTTGATTTACCCAGTTGTCACCACCATCAATTGACTTCCACACGCCGCCATCATCGCCGCGATACATGACTAGTGGGTTTGAAGGAGCAATCTTGATCACGTGTGTGTCCGCGTGTGTGGTGGCAGCATGACTGGTGAAAGTAGTTGCCCCGCCATCAAGCGAGGTGGCCTGCTGCCGGGCGCAATTGCCGCTATCAACATTCCCACCCAACAAGAGCTTGTCCGTACCAGTGGCGGCCCCAGGGACTACGTCGAAACCAATGTTGTAAAAACATTGGCCCTGGCAGAAGCCGCCGCCGCCCGGAAGTTTAGCGGTCCAGGTGACACCGCCATTGTCGGATCTACGCAGGGCGCCGAATTCCGCCCCGCTGTTACAGATTGTTGCTCCAAGCGGAACGTTGGATGGTTCGCCACTGGCTACATAGAGCACCGTCGTTCCAGAGCGTACATAGGCGCGAAGTTCTCCTCTACCGTTGCTCGTAGTCGTCGAAGTTGTCACGAGCGTTTGGGTGAAGGTGGGCGTTCCCGACATGGCATTGGTTGAGCGATAGATGCCGCCATCTCCTGCGATGTTAATGCCATTCAACCAGACAATCAGTGTGTTGCCGGAAGGATCCTGCGGATCGAGCACCATATCATTGACGTTGCGATTGACTGTGCACGGCAGATCGAAGGCGCACAAACCCTGACCAGTATCAACGGTGCTGACCGCGAGGCGCGTACCTGTGATCCCTGCCGGTGGGCCAGTCACGTTCGATAATCGCACCATCCCGCGCATACCCAGCGGCGGCAATGTATTACCGAAGGGAGGATTGCCGCCCAGGCCGATCACGCCGCCCGCAACACCGCAGAAGAGAGTGTTTGGATCTCCCGGCACACGTAGAATCTTGCTGATGGAACGACCGGTAAAGAAGCCGGTGCTTACGGGATTACCGAGTGCGTTGTTGTAGTTTCGTATCGGATTGATTGGACCAACCAAATTAGCGGTGGTATTCACGTTCTCGATTCGATAGAGACCAACGCCGGCAAAGCTATCCGCCGACCCATTCGCTTCGCCCGTCCCGACCCAAAGCCAACCATTTACCGGATCCAGATTGAGCGAGCCAATAGACAGCGTTTGCGCGGTGTCGAAGATAGGGGTCCAGGTCGTGCCACCGTCGAGCGAACGATAAACGCCTCCCTGCGCGGCGCCGACATAAACCTTGTTGGGATCAGTCGGGTCAATCTCGATCGCCGATATGCGACCACTTACAGGAACCCTGACACCCGAAGTCTGACCGAGTGGAATTGGGTTTGGTCCCAATTCAACCCAGTTTGGAAACGCCATGGGATGGTTTGTACCCTTGGATTTCTCAACTCGAGCCCTCAAGTCGGCCATCTGGACGTCCATCATTGCGTTGGCACGCATTCGCGCAACGCCATCGAATGGTTTGGTCGGGTCAACCCCACGCCGCAAAGCGATGAATGCCTCTCGTCGCTGGATGTATTCGGCTTCATTAAATTCGCCATCAAAACCGGGAGGTCGATCGGGATCATTGTCTTCTTCCTGAACAGCTTGCGTGGTCTCCAATCCAAACGATGCCGTAATCTTGTCGCGGCGAGATAGGGTTGCGATCTGAGGTCTTTTAGCGTCGGCTGCCTTAGCCTTATCCTCCCGCCCGACGACCTTCGATGGGTTGGAGTGACTTTTGTCCTTACTTGCTCCGGCCCGCGAGGCAAAATTCGATGACAGCAAAAACACAAATAGAGCGATGAACGCGATTATCGGAGCAGTTCGTTTCATTTTTTCTCCCAGGTAGAGCGTGGTCTATTGCTAACGCCGCGCGAGTTGAATATCAGGCGCACCGCAAGGTCGTGAATGAAGGGGTTAAAGGCCACCTGGGGAGAATCAGACTGCGATGTCTGACTTGCGCCCGAAACCACCTCAAGATCGGCAAACTAATCGCACGTTTTCGTTCGAATATGGACGGAGAACGACGGAAATCTAGTGCTGTTTAAAGGAGGGTGTCAAGGAAAAATCTACGGAGTGCGGTAGTTTTCGTGTATCTCCGGGAAATCTAATCAATCGCGGCATCCGCGAGCGTCGCGGCCCCGCCACCGTGATCACCGGCTCGCAGCACGTTGCTTTCGTCAATGAAGTACGACAGCTTTCCTGTCTTTCCATACTCCTTAGGTACCGCGACTGCTTCAAATCTGTTTCCCGAAATCGTTAATTCAATTTTGTATCCGTAGTTCTCGAGCAGCTCTTTGCTGATCAGACTTTCTGAAAGCAATTCATCAAGGGTTCCGTAGCGTCCATCGCCTTTGTCGGATTTAAAGGCAGCCTCACCGCCGGCCACCGAGCGCAGCGCCGTCTTGGCCATAGCCTCGTTGGTTTGCATCGGCAGTTCACGAGCCTCGTTCGACATTCCGGCAATTATTAGCTGCAACAGATTTTTAGGCACATGCAGTTCGTGCAGGGGTCCCTGGCCTTCGTTGCTGAGCGCATAAGTCAGAGGGTCGATCACCGGGTTCACGCGAGCCATGAACTCGTTCATCTTGTCATTAACTTGACCGCCGGATCCCAAGACCGAGGTATAGGCTTCTACCAGGCTGGGGGCGACATAGACCTGGCCCTGCACCTGTCGCGGCTGCCACCGTGTAAAGTTTCTAAAGTGGCTATCGGATGAAAGTGTCTGATGACTCAAATATGCATCCACTACCTGGCGTGTCGCAGCAGGGTCCGGCGATATAATCAGGAAATCGCCGACGAACGCGTAACCGAAAACGTCTCCGTAGGAAATAATTTCCGTTCCCTCGCGCTTTTCAGTTTGAGCAAAGAGGTTCGCACCTTTGAATCCAAACGATTCGATAATCTTTGGTATGAGCCGTCCAACCGCCTCACGATCTTTAACTGAGATAGCGATTACGGGGATCGGATCGGCTGCTGGTTTATTTTGGTAGGCACCCTCGCGTGTCGTTTTCTCGGTTTCTGTGCTTGGCGGACTCGGGCTCGGACTCGCCGTTTTCTTCGGCAGCGCCAGGGCAATCTCATTTCCGAGCAATGGCAATACGTCGTCCTTGATTTTCAAGCCGAGCTTCTTTTCATAAACTGCGAAGGGTGATTCAGGCGCCGGACCGACCCTGGCTGGTTGGCCTCTGTATTTCCTGGATAGCTCGTCTGCATTGGCCATCGCCTTCAACATACCCTCGTAGACTTGCGGATAATCGAGGGAGACGCTTACGAAGAGTTCTGTGTCGGCAGGAAAAATATTGGGTGCCTCCGGCACGAGTGCGGGCCCGGAAACAAATTGAGGAACAAACGGAATCGCATTGCCTTTGTTTTCAGCGCCGTTGACTATCAAACTGCGCAGGACGTAAGCATCACCTTCAAAGACCAGGGCCGCGCTGATGGCTTCGGGCCACTTGCTTTCGCCACCAAACAGCGCAGCATAAATAGAGAACATCATTTCCTGAGAAGCGCGTTCCGGTACGGCAGACAGTGTGGCGTTACCTGAAATCTGCTGATCAGCTGCGGTGCCGACTTGCGTCGGCTCCGAGCTGGGGGATGGCTCAGGTGTTGGAGGCTGTGCCTCAAACTTGGGTTCAGCTGCCACGGCTTCGACTTCGCCGGGCGACACTTCTGGTTTTGGTGGATTGGCAGCTTGAGCCTCGATGCGTTTTTGTTCTTCCTCCTCCCACTTTTTCTGGGTTTCTTTTTGTTCCTTTTCGATCGACTTCATTTCGACGTAGAGAAAAAGCGACTCCGCCGCAAAGCGATTGCGAGCCAGCATGAAGTTCTGATCTTCTTCCAGCGGCTTGCTGCCCCTTGGTTTCAAATCTCGAAAAGTGAAGTCTGTGTCGCTGATCAGAATGAGAGCGCCTGATTGCTTCATCTGATAAGGCGGAAGCGCCGGTGGACTTTCCTTTTGTGGGCTCGCCGTCACGTCTCTCGTTACTGTCGGAGAAGGCGGTGACGTTTTGTAAACTATCGCTGGTTCGTTAGCCGGAGTGGCAGATGTAGAGCTTGGGGATTTTCGGACCGCCACGGGGCCTGAGACAGGTGATGGCGTTGATGAGGGTGGTGTCAGCAGCGTCGGAATAAAACCGCGCAACTCGGGATAAAACTTCTTCGCCTCCTCTGGTGAGGAAAACTCAATGGCAATCAGAACGTTCGGAAGCTTGGGCCGTGATGGCCAACTTGCCACCATCATTCGTGAACTGGTGAGGACGTCGGCGTGGGCGTTAAGCCATTTCACAACTGTCTTGAACTCTTTCGGTGGGCCACCCAGCTTCATAACCGGGTCGAGTAGATCATTAACCGCAGACGAGCGGATCAATCCGCCCACGCCTCTTATTTCCGCATAGACTTTATAACTGTCGGCAGCGAGCAGTGTGTCAAAGGTTGGGGCCGGTTCGGGAACTTCTGAAGCTGCCGGCTTCTTTGGCGCCGTACTACGCCTCTGTTGTGCAAGGAGTGGCGAGGCAATGAAGAGAAAAACGAGTAAGAGTCTAATCAGGCGTTGAGTTGACTTCATCATTTGAACTAAGAGTAACAAAACAGGTGAACGATAAAAAGGGGTTGATTTGAATCCCAAGCCCGTTCGCTACTGACTCTGTTAAGTCATCGGCCGCGTGTGCAGGTATACTCCAAACCAGGTACATTAATTCGCAGGTAGGGAAGGGTGGCTTGCCCTCGCTGGAGCGCCAACGGCGCGACAGCTTGCGTAAAGGAGTGTTTACTCCTGGTTGCTAGCGATGCTGATAGATATTTCAAACAAGGTACATTAATTCGCAGGTAGGGAAGG
>DATBRN010000286.1:0-13039 GCA_036560225.1 Pyrinomonadaceae bacterium
CGAGATCGAGCGTCAGGCAATTGAAGCCACGCTTGACTACACCAAAGGCGACAAAACTCACGCCGCCCGCGCACTCGGCATCGGACGTAAGACCCTCTACCGCAAACTCGATCAATACAACGGCAGCAACACCGGCACCGAATAGCCCGCCCCTATTACAGCTCAAAGTAAAGACTCAAGCTCTTCACTGGGACCGCGGGCGTCTCGCCCGCACTGAGCGCGCAGCGCGAACACCGTCGCAAGTGGAGCTCTTGGCGATATCCTCGCATCTTACGGTTCATTCTGCTTTCTGCTTTCTGCCTTCTGCTTTCTGCCTTCTGCCTTCTGCCTTCTGCTTTCTGCTTTCTGCCTTCTGGCCCATTCTTGCGCTGCCTCGCGGGCTTTTGTTATAGTCAACCCTGATAACCTACACTCTCACTTAAACCTGCAAAGCCAGCGGGCTTTGCTCTGAGGAAAGGACTCTTTTTATGGGAAACGATGATTATCGACGAGACTCTGGCGACAGCATTTCCACCCGTCTTTGTTACCTCTTAATCGGCGGCGGCATTGGGGCTGTTCTTGCCCTGCTTTTCGCACCTAAATCCGGCCAGGAGCTCAGAGGCGACATTGCTGATGCCACGCGCAAAGGCATTGATAAATCACGCGAAGCGGCACAGCAACTTGGTGAACGTGCTGGCGAGTATTACGAGTCGACGCGTGAGCGCGCGGGCGAACTCTATTCGCAAGCGGCGACCAAGGCTTCGGATATTTACTCACAAGCCTCTGACAAAGTAGGTGAAGTTGCCAAGACTGCTCGCGAGGCTGCAGCGCGTCAAACCAGCACAGTTTCAGCTGCTATTGATGCCGGAAAAAAGGCGTACCAGGAAGAGAAACGCAAGACGGAATTGTCTGGCAGGATTGAGGCAGCTCCTCAATACACAGAAAAGCCAAACTAAGACATTGCCGAAGGCCCATTGCCGATTGCCGATTGATCCATAGGACATCGAAGCGTTGAAATCGGAAATCGGCAATTGGAAATCGGCAATTAAAAATGCCCATGGCTCTCCTTGTGCTGCAAATGAACCCTAACGATCCGATGTTCTGGGTGATGGTGATCATTGCTCTGGCTTTCATCATCATTGCCCTGGCGATGGTGGCTATTGCCATCTTCGTTAACCGCGCCGTGAAATCCGTCAATCGTCTTGAAAGAAAACTGGAGCCCTTAATCGAAAGGGTTACGGTCGTTAGCGAGCAGGGCCGGCAGATTGCCATTCAGGGCAAACTGATCGCTGAACAGTTTAATGCGGTGTCTACGCATCTCTCGACCGCTACCATGAATCTCTCTGACTCGCTGGCGATCATCAAAGATGAAGTACGCGAGCTGAAGGAGATGGCGAGTGAGACTGCGCACGAGGCAAAACAGAAAGTCGAACTGGTGAGTCGCACAATCGATCAAACGCATGAACAGGTGGTTACCACTACCGACTTCATCCAGAGGAAAGTGATAGAGCCGGCACGCGAGCTGGCGGCGATTATGGCGGGCTTCCGTCGCGGGCTCGAAGTTCTCGTAGCGCCGATGCCGAAGCCCGTTAACCAAACCTATGGAGAGGATGAGATGTTCATCGGCTGACCTCTGACGCGCCATTGAAGGCTTGAGAACCCGAACCATCGCATCCCCGAGGATCTGGTTCGGGTTTTTTAGTTGTCCTGAATACAGTAGACAAGCCAATCTTCGGCGATCTCTTGCGGCTATGCCATTCTGATGTGCGGAATGGCTCAGCCTTTCCGCAAACCGACACTTAATAACGGAGGCTGCGCCTCGAAGGCGGATGGAGGCATAGCCTCCCTGGAAATACAAAAGCAAACCGGAAAGGCGGAGCCATTCCGCACATCAGGCGGCAAAGCCGTGATGCGTATCGGGCCGAGAGCCACGAGATAGTCAAGCCAGGCTCATTTTGTAGAGTGTCGCGATGTACTGCTAGTATTATCAATTCTGACCACGGCAAAATCATGTCAACTAAGACCCCGCTTGATCTGAAGAAAACAGTCAACCTGCCGAAGACAGGTTTCTCTCAAAAGGCAAACCTGGCGCAGAGCGAACCCGCGCGTCTCAAGAAATGGACTGAGATGCGCCTGTACGATCTAATCCGCGAAGCTCGCTCCGGTTCCAAGAAGTTCATACTGCACGATGGCCCACCCTACGCGAATGCCGATATTCACCTTGGCACGGCCATGAACAAGATCCTTAAGGATTTCGTGGTGAAATCGCGCAGCATGTTGGGCTACGACGCCCCTTACGTTCCCGGTTACGACTGTCATGGACTACCGATTGAGCTCCATGTTGAGCGAAAACTGGGAACCAAGAAAGCGAACATGCCTCCAGCCTCGATTCGTCGCGCATGCCGGGAATACGCTAATAACGCACTGAAGAGTCAAACGCGCGACTTTCAGCGTCTCGGTATTCACGGCCTTTGGGAAAACCCATACATGACCATGTCGAATGGCTATGAAGCGGAGACGGCGCGGCTGTTCGGCACCTTCGCTGAACGTGACTACGTGTACAAGGGCGCGCGTCCCGTCTACTGGTGCATTCACGACCAGACTGCCTTAGCGGAAGCAGAAGTTGAGTATCGCCAGCACAGCAGTCCTTCTGTCTATGTGAAGTTTCCGCTCGTCAGCGATCCGGCGCAAATCGATCCGGCACTGGCGGGACGAAAAGTCTTTGTGCTCATTTGGACCACGACGCCGTGGACCCTGCCTGCAAACCTGGGCATCGCTGTCCATCCTGAGTTTGAATACGCGGCATTTGAGGTTGGCGATGAGGTTTATATCGTTGCCTCTGAATTGCTCGAGTCGGTCGCCGAGAAATGCGGCCTGGGCGAACGCGGTGCGGACGGCCAGCTGCTGGCGCCGAAGGTACTCGCGCGGTTCAAAGGTTCGAAACTTGACCACCTGGAAGCGCGCCATGCGTGGCTTAATCGTACGTCCCTGTTGATGGTGGGAGAGCATGTCACTCTAGGGGGTGAAGCTGATGCCGAGACCGAGTTGGACGTAAGCGAAGCTCGCGACCGGAAAGTGACTGGTAAAGCCGGCACGGGCGCCGTCCACACTGCTCCGGGACACGGCCACGACGACTTCGTAATCGGTAAACGCTATGGTTTGGAGATTTACTGTCCAGTAGACAATTCGGGGCACTTCACCCCAGAGGTCGAACACTTTGCGCGCCTCAATGTCTTCGAAGCGAATCCCCGAATAGTTGAGTTCATGCGGGATCAGGGGTCGCTGCTGTTTAGTGAGAATTACGACCACCGCTACCCCCACTGTTGGCGCTGCAAGAACCCGGTGATCTTTCGTGCTACTCCACAGTGGTTTATCTCGCTCGACCGCGTTTCGCCGCATGATGATTGGGGATTCAGCCTCAAGACCGCCGCCCAGCACGAGATCAAAGAAAACGTGGATTGGATCCCAGCCTGGGGTCGTGAGCGTATGTTCAATATGTTCAAAAACCGCGGCGACTGGTGCGTCTCCCGGCAACGCGTCTGGGGCGTGCCGATTCCGGCATTCTATTGTGTGAACTGCAATAAGGAACACCCGAATGCATCGGTATTGTTGGAGCCCGCGGTGATCAACCATGTAGCCGATATCTTTGAGCGTGAGTCATCGGATGCCTGGTACCAGCGCGAGGCAAAAGAGTTGTTGCCCGAAGGCTTCAAATGTCCGACTTGTGGCGGCGGCGATTTTACCAAAGAGACTGACATCCTCGATGTGTGGTTTGACAGCGGTTCCTCATGGCCGGCCGTATTTAAGGATTACTTCGCGGCGGATTTGCATGAATGGCAACCAGCAGACGTCTATCTCGAAGGTGGCGACCAATATCGCGGCTGGTTCAATTCTTCTTTGCTGATAAGTCTCGCCAAATATCACCGAGCGCCCTATCGAACTGTCGTCACCCATGGTTGGTTGATCACTACTCAAGGCGAAAAGATGAGCAAGTCACAGGGCACCGGCATCTCGCCTAACGAGGTTGTGAAGGAGTCTGGGGCCGATATCCTTCGGCTGTGGGTGGCGTCTTCCGACTATCATGAAGACGTGCGCTGCTCAGAAGAAATACTTCAGCGTACGGTAGATGCCTATCGCAAGATTCGGAACACTGCGCGCTTCGCACTTGGGAATCTTTACGGCTTCGATTTGACCCGAGACGGTGTTGCTGAAGAAGATATGGAAGTCATCGATCGCTGGGCGCTCGCAGAGTTGAACCGAACCATTGAAGCTGCGCGTGGCTGGTATGAAAAATATGAGTTTCATAACGTATTTCATACCGTCTACGACTTTTGCGTCGTGACGCTGTCTGCAAGGTACTTTGACATCATCAAAGATACGCTTTACACAGCAGCGCCACGCAACATTCGCAGGAGGTCCGCCCAAACGGCTCTTTACAATATTGTGGATGCCCTCGCTCGCTTGATGGCCCCTATCTTGCCCTTTACTGCGGAAGAAATCTGGGAGAACTTGCCCCTGGATCCGCAGCGGCCTGCTTCAGTTCATCTGACAGCGTTCCCTGCTCCTGTCGATTCCAGCAAAGATCAGGATCTTCGCAAGGAGTGGGACAGATTGTTCCTGCTTCGCGATGAAGTCCTCGCAAAACTGGAGGAAGAAAGATCGAAAGGAGTAATTGGCAGCTCACTCCGTGCGGTAGTGGCCGTCGTACGGCCGCGTCTGGACGACAAGGAACTATTCGAGCGCTACTGGGACCGGCTTCGATACATTTTCATCGTTTCCGGAGTGCGACTCGCTGACGAACATGAGTGGGAGTCGGATGCGCCGATTCTAAGTCAATTCAAAATTGAGCTTGCGCCGGGAGAGAAGTGCGAGCGCTGCTGGAACTACTCAACTCGCGTTGGCGAATCGGAAACTTATCCCACGGTTTGTGAGCGTTGTGTGGCCGCGCTGGAAGAGATTGAGCAGGAACAATCGAGTTGATCGCGCTCGCGGGTTCAGCCGGTAGAAGCTCCAGGGCATCTGGCAAGCGATGAATGAAGTTCACGTAAGGAATTCAAACAAGTCGCGTCTCGGTTGGCGGACGGGCTACCTGTTCGCCAGCTTTGGCATCTACATGGTCGACCAGGCTAGTAAGGCGTGGGCCGTCCGC
Source organism: Pyrinomonadaceae bacterium (assembly GCA_036560225.1). Taxonomy (GTDB): domain Bacteria; phylum Acidobacteriota; class Blastocatellia; order Pyrinomonadales; family Pyrinomonadaceae; genus PSRF01. The sequence goes on from DATBRN010000286.1 coordinate 5,129, forward strand.
GCGCTTAGGTTTGGCGACGAGCGAAGTGTTATTCCTGGCTTCCTCGATCTCGTTTACACCGAGAATCGCGGAATTGCCTTCGGTCAGTTGCAGGATAGTGGAAGCTTTGGACGTTGGTTCTTCGTCGTGCTTGCGATCGCCGCGGCGGTAGCAGTCTTTTATTACTTCATGCGCACGCCGCGAAACGACGATCGAGTGTTGGGAGCTTGCGCGCTTCTGCTTTCCGGAATCGCAGGTAATCTGACCGATCGCGTCCGCTTGGGTTATGTGATCGATTTTATCGTGCTGCACGCGGGTTCCTGGCACTGGCCAACGTTCAACGTAGCAGATGCAAGTATCTCGATTGGCGCGCTACTCCTGGCGTTTGATCTGGTTTTTGAACGAAAGAAGATGCCGGTTGTTAGTAGGCAGTAGGCAGTCGGCAGTCGCCAGTCGCCACTGGTCAATGGTCAGTGGTCAGTAGTCAAATACCTTTCGTAATTTGAACCGGTCTACCGCCCATTGACGACTGGCGACTGGTGACTGGCGACCGGCGACTGGTGACTGGCGACTGGTGACTGGCGACTGGCGACTAACAAAGTCCCATGTATCCTGAACTTTTTCGAATTGGCAGTTTTCCCATCAACACCTACGGTGTGTTTCTGGCGCTCGCCTTTCTCTGTGCCATCCTGATTACTGTAAAACTCGCTGCTCGCGACGGCCTACCACGCGAGAAGATCTACGATCTGTGTCTCTGGATGCTTCTGTTTTCGCTGGTCGGTTCGAAGATTCTCATGCTCTTTACCGAACCCGAATATCGCGATCATCCGCTGCAATTACTGTCGCTCGACTTTCTGCGCTCAGGAGGAGTTTTCTACGGCGGGCTTCTTGGTGCAGTCCTAACAGGCTACCTTTTGATGCGCCGCTATAAACTTCCCTGGTGGAAGACGGCCGATGCTTGTGCACCTGGAATCGCGATCGGAAACTTCTTTGGCAGACAAGGATGTTTTGCCGCGGGCTGTTGCTGGGGAAAACCGACAACCCTTCCCTGGGGTGTCAAGTTCACCGAGCTGGGGCACGAAATCACTGGTGTACCTACTAACGTATATCTCCATCCGACGCAGCTTTACGAATCCTTCAGCATGCTGATCGTCTTTTTCTTCTTGCTGTGGCTTCACAAACGCAGACGCTTTAGCGGACAAGTCATTCTTTTTTACGCGTTGCTGTATTCAGTAATTCGCTTCGGGATCGAGTTCCTGCGCGATGATCCGCGCGGCGACGTTTTTGGACTGACGACCCTAACCGGGCTCTCAACCTCGCAACTCCTAAGTATCATTGTCGGCAGCGTCGCGCTTGTGCTGTTGATCGTCCGCTGGCGGAAGGCCAGCGGAGTCGCCAAGGCCGATTCGGCAATCGCCCCGGATACTGTTCGCGCTTAACGCTCGCTTCAATTCAACCTCCGTTTAGCCCGCGGACTTGTCCGCATTCCGTGCGGCGAAGCGCCCGTTGAGCTCTTTCTCCGTTTCCGTTTAGCCCGCGGACTTGTCCGCCACCCCTCCGGCGAATGGCCCGTTGAGCTGTTCCTTCGTTTCCGTTTTACCCGCGGACTTGTCCGCCACCCGTGCGGCGAATGGCCCGTTGAGCTGCCCCACGCAGCGGCGCACAAGTGCGCTCTCTAAACGGTTCAATTTTCTCACCGTTCAATTTTCTCTATTTTACGCTCGGGACCAACCAGCCGTTTAGAAAGCACACTTGTGTGCCCATAGGCGCCGTGGCTCAACTGGGATATCGGAGTTGAGCAATCCAGACCCCGGGGACACAAGTGTGCTTTCTAAAGGATCAATAGGAAGTAGACTTTGCTTTGCAAAGTACTTGACGGACTTGGAGGGTCAGGGATATTATGCCGTCCATGGGTTCGATTCACCTGGTTGTCCCAAAAAAGGAAGAGCCGCCCGCGCTTCACGAGCGGGCGATGGACAATCTCAAATACATTCGCGAGACAATGGAGCGCGCCACCGCCTTTACCGGCATCTCCGGTTGGGGGCAGGTGGCTATCGGCGCTACCGCCTTGGTTGCGACTGTTATCTCGGCCCAGCAAAAGTCTTTCAAAGCCTGGCTAGCCGTCTGGTTTGCCGAAGCAGTGATCGCTTTGCTTATTGCCGGCTGGTCGATGGATCGCAAGGCGCGGGCGGCAAAAATGCCGTTGCTCTCCGGCCCCGGACGAAAAGTCGCGTTTAGCTTGTCGCCGCCCATTTTCGCCGGGGGAATCGTTACCATAGTGCTCTACCGCGCGGGCTTAACTAATGCTATTCCCGGTCTTTGGTTGTTGCTCTATGGGACAGGGGTGGTAACCGGTGGAATGTTTTCCGTGAGCGCAGTTCCACTCATGGGTCTGTGTTTTATGGCGCTTGGTGCGGCAGCATTTTTTGCGCCACCAGGTTTTGCCAACTGGTTTATGGCAGCAGGCTTTGGCGGATTGCATATTGTTTTTGGCGTTATTATCGCAAGGAGGTATGGTGGCTAGACAATCGGCGCTTAAACATTCAACTCAGAAAAAACGTGACGCGGGGACAGATTTACACGACGTTCGCGGCGCCAGGGCGAAGCATCCTGCCCCGAGTCTGGACCGTTTGATTCATGAACGCATGCGTCTCGGCATTGTCAGCGCATTGGCCGCTAACGAGTCTTTGACTTTTAACGACCTTAAGGGGCTGATGAATACGACTGATGGAAATCTCAGTGTGCACGCGCGCAAACTGGAAGATGGTGGCTATATCGCTTGCACCAAGTCGTTTGAGGGACGTTTGCCAAAAACGGAATACAAGCTGACTGCCGCCGGTCGGCGTGCACTCGAAAACTATTTGAGTCACATGGAAACAATCATTCACCAAATGCGCAATAGTTAAGGTGCTCTCTCTTTTTTTGCCGTTCAACTTTGCGCTGTAAAGCGCTTTGACTCGCTTTGTGGAGTGACAGGAGTATTTCAGATGTACACGAATGTAAATCTCTTGGCGCCAGTAGGAGCCCTGACATTCCTCGGAACGGGCTGGCTGAATATTGAAAAAGCTCCGGCGTGAATCCAATGCAACATTATGACGTAATCATTATTGGCGCCGGTCTGGCGGGCTTGCAGTGCGCCCGCCTTCTCGGCCGCCAGGGTCTTCGTGTTCTGCTTGTAGATCGTAAACAGTCTCTCGATCTGTCGATCCATACGACCGGCATTTTCGTTCGCCGCACTCTCGAAGACTTCGACATCCCAGCAGATTGTCTTGGCCCGGCCGTCAGACACGTAACTCTCTATTCGCCCGCACGGCGGCGAATGGAACTGGTCAGTCCTCATGATGAGTTCCGAGTCGGCAAAATGGGCCGGCTTTACACTCGTTATCTCGACCAATGTTTGCTTGCGGGAGTCGTCTGGTCGCCAGGAACGCGTTATGTCGAACATCACCAGCTGAAAGACCACCTGATGGTCAGACTCGACAGCAACCAGCGTGGTCGTTCTTCTCGTTGGGTGTCGGCCCGGTACCTTGTCGGTGCTGACGGCGCGAATTCCCAGGTGGCTTGCAACCTTCAGTTGGAGCGCAATCGCGAATGGATCGTTGGTGTTGAGGACGTGCTTACAGATGTTCCCCTCGATGGGCCTCCAAGACTGCATTGTTTCCTCGATCCCGCAATAGCCCCGGGTTATCTCGCCTGGATTGCGAACGATGGCGAAGACACTCACATTGGTGTGGGCGGTTACGCAGCGAAATTCGAGCCGGTTCAGGCCCTGGAGAAGTTTAAAGCCAGCGTAACCAGCATCGTTGAGTTGCGAACGGCGAAACAAGTGGAGCGACGTGGCGGGCGCATTCCAGTCAGCGGCGTACTGCGGAACATTGCCAACACCCAGGGCCTGCTCATCGGTGATGCAGCGGGGGCAGTCTCGCCGCTGACAGCAGGCGGACTCGATCCCTGTATGCGTCTTTCAACGCTTGCAGCAAAAGTAATTGCAGATTATCTCGAAAGCGGAAACGCGGAGGTGCTCCGAGCGTACTCGGGCGAACGTTTTCGCACGCGATTTGCTTCCCGCCTGTGGATGCGCCGTTTGGTTTCTACGGTTCGCCAACCATCGCTAATGGAACTTGCCTGCGGGGCTCTGCGCTTGCCGTTCATCAACTCCTTCGCCTGGCATGTATTTTTTGGCCGCGGTTCTTTCCCGGATGTAGATGCTGAAGCAAGCCTGCAACCTGTTTGTGAGCCGAGTGGGGTTACGCCATGAGGAGCTTTTCGATCAGGAGCTCTTTACTGCCGGCGAAACTCTCTGAAGTCCCCCGCTGCGGAAACCGATGTGCCATTCACATGCGCTCGCTGTGGCATGCCACATTGCCCACCTGCGAGATGTGTTGAAAATGGGGATCTGAGAATAAACATATTGCGATGAATACAGCTTTATTCGCTAGAGCCATCAGCTCTGAAGGAGTCCTGAAATGACGAAACGGATTATTGCTATTGCTTTCATTTTTGTATGCACCTCCATCGCCTGGGCGATTCTTGGAGGCACTATTTTTGCTCGCACCTATGATTCCGCGGCGAACTCCAATGATCGGGTGGCCTCCACGTGGGGCGCGGCGCAAAATCAAGCATTGCCGAGCGCTTCCTATACCGAGCTAGTACCAAAGAATGAAGAGAGCACCGAAAACGGAAAGAAAATCATCAAGACCATCCAGGAGGAAGTCCAGAGGGACTTACCCCTTGAAAGTAGCGCCATCGATGTCGCTATCGATCTGGAACATCGGCAAAAAGGACTCCTTTGGTACAGCACTTACAAAGTTGGTTTTACTGGCGACTACGTATTTCGAAACACCAGTGACAAAGAACAACTGGTTGATTTCAGACTCCCATTTCCTACCAGTCAGGCCATCTACGACGATCTCACATTTCTGGTAGACGGCGTTTCTATTCCCATGGTGAATGAAAACAACGGTGTCACAGGAACAGTAAAGCTACCGGCGGGAAAGACGGCAAAACTAACAACCGGCTATCGCTCCCAGGGTTTGAATGAGTGGCGCTACAGTTTCGGCAGTCAGAATGTAACGCAGGTGCGCGACTTCACGCTGAAGATGAAGACGAACTTCAAAGATATCGACTTCCCGGATAACACACTCTCACCTTCAGAAAAACATGAAGCAGGATCGGGCTGGGAACTCACCTGGTCTTACAAGAATCTCCTCTCTGGCTATCAGATAGCAATGGTGATGCCTGAGAAGCTTCAACCTGGGCCGCTAGCAGGGCGAATAAGTCTCTTTGCTCCGGTCTCACTCTTCTTTTTCTTCTTCCTCATGCTCATCATCACTACAATGCGCGGTATCGAGCTTCACCCGGTGAACTATTTCTTTCTCGCCGCTGCATTCTTCTCCTTTCATCTGCTGCTCGCCTACCTGGTGGACCATGTTTCGATCCACGTTGCCTTTGGTATCTCCGCAGTAGTGTCAGTCTTCCTGGTTGTAAGTTACCTGCGTCTTGTTGTCGGATTGCACTTTGCGAGTCGAGAGGCCGGCATCGCGCAATTCGTCTACCTCGTGATGTTCTCGTATGCCTTCTTCCTCAAGGGATTCACCGGGCTGGCGATCACGCTCGGCTCCATTGTCACGCTGTTTGTGGCAATGCAGGTGACGGGACGCATTCGCTGGGCAGAAAAATTCTCTTTGAAACCTGCGAACCAGCCCACGGCTGAATTGACCTGAGTGTTAATAAACCCGGCTGGGAATCGTTAGGATTCTGGAAGCACGATCCGCAGATTACCAGATTACGCAGAAGTAAGATTCAAAGCGGTTGGCAAAGCCCTCGCTTCCGACGCAAGAGATTACTAACTGCCCGCCTTTGAAATCGATGAAATCTGCGCAATCTGCGGATATTGTTGTAGGGTTCCAAAATTTCGTATTTGCAACGGTTTGACGGTGCAAATCCTTCTAAACTTTGTCTTTCGTTTCGTCGTACAGGCTCTTGCGCTAGGAAACCCGCTGAGTAGCCGAGCATCAATCGAACAATGAAGGCCTTCTTTTCCTTTTACTCCGATGCCCTGAAGATCGCGATCCAGTCGATTTTCGCCCACAAATTGAGGGCGTTTTTGACTTTGATTGGAATCATCATCGGGGTCGCTTCGGTAGTAACTGTAGGCGCCTCAATCAGCGGTCTTAATACTTATGTTGTCGACAAGGTGGCCAAAATCCTCGGCAGCAACCACTTCATGATCGCGCGTATCGCGTCCAATGGCCGCCTCTCAGATGAAGAATTCGAACGCATGAACCGGCGTAACAAACGACTCAATTGGGATGACTATCAGTGGGTGCAAAACCACTGCAAAGCGTGCGCGGAAGTGGGTGCGCAGGTGGGTGGCCAAACAGACTTGAAGCAAGATGGCATCGAATTTCCTGGCGCCCTCGTGTTTGGCTCTTCCGCCAATATGGTTGATATTGAAGACAAGACAATTGCCGAAGGCCGTTTCATTTCAGCTAACGAAGTAGAGCGTTCGGCGTTAGTGTGTGTTCTTGGCGGAGACATCAAGGACAAATTTTTCCCCAACACCGATGCCATTGGCAAAATCTTGAAGGTTCGCGGGCTACCGATGCGTGTTGTGGGCGTTGAGGAAAAGCGTGGTGCTTTCTTTGGCGATTCGACCGACCGGCACATCTATATTCCAGTTACAACTCACTTGCAGCTCTGGGGACGCAATGGACTTCAGATTCACGGCAAGGGCGCCAGTCGAGAAACCTTTCAACAGGCAATCGAGAGTGCTCGCGTCGCCTTGCGTGTCAAACACCAGTTGAAAGGAAACGAAGAGGACGACTTCGGATTAGTGGACGTGGAAGCGCTGAACAATCAGATCGATCAGTTCACCAGCGGCATCGCGATGGTTGTCGTTCCCATTACGCTCATCACACTTATCGTCGGTGGAATCGTAGTGATGAACATCATGCTGGTCAGTGTCACCGAGAGAACATTTGAAGTTGGACTGCGAAAGGCCGTGGGCGCAACTAGAAAGCAGATTCTGCTTCAGTTTCTAATCGAATCTGCCATTCTCTGCGCACTGGGGGGCGTGCTTGGGCTACTACTGTCATGGGGCGTAACCGCCTTGATTACTGCTTTAGCCTCGATCACGATGACCATAACTATTGGCTATATTGCGCTGGCCTTGCTTGTCTCGACGGCAATCGGAATGGTTGCCGGAATCTATCCAGCATTCAAGGCGGCGCGGCTCGATCCGATTCTGGCACTGATGCAAACAACGTAGAGTCGTCGATGTTATGTTTTGCGGTTTAAGTTTTCTGGCTTCATAGCAAACCAATGAAATTGAAACTTCCCAGAACCGTACTGCACGAGACGCTTCGGATGGCGTTCGACAGTGTGCGCGGGCACAAGTTCAGGAGTTTTCTAACCGTCCTGGGCATCGTGATCGGAGTCATGACCGCAATCGTTATTGCTTCTCTCCTCACGGGCTTGCGGCAAAACATTGTCTCCATCATTGAGGAGTACGGCACCAACAATATCTACGCCTTCCATCTCTCCACTGGTCCACGAACGAGCGAGGATCGCTCAGAGCGCACCAGGAAACCGTTAACACCGGCGGATGGCGAGGCGATCGCAACTCAGGCCAGCGCTGTTGAAGAAGTCGGACTGGTGGCTCCAAATGTGGGTTACAGCGGCGGGCCCTTTGACGACAATGTCAGCTACAAGGGCCACAATTACCGGTGGGGAAATACGCAGGGTGTTTCACCAAATTACGCCGGCATCGTCAACATCGCGATCAAGGAGGGCCGGTTCATTACTGAGAACGACAATGAACAGCGTGCGAACGTAATGGTAATTGGCGTCAATGCCGCTGACGCCCTCTTTCCCGGACAGAACACCCAGATCGCGGGAACGCAGGTGCGCATGGGTGGATATAACTTCGAA
>DATBRN010000287.1:0-13721 GCA_036560225.1 Pyrinomonadaceae bacterium
TGACTAGATGACCCTTAACAACAGAAGGATCAATACAATTATCACAAGAAGGCCAATACCGCCGCTTGGTCCATAACCCCAGTTTCTGCTGTACGGCCAGCGCGGAAACGCACCGAGAAGCAGAAGAATCAAGATGATCAGAAGTATCAAACCCATCGCAGCTACCTCCGGCAAAATCTGTTTTCGGTGTGGGGGCCCTACTTATTGTCGATTCTTTGGGGGGAAGTCAAAAGGTAGCCACTTTTTGAGTGACAGTCAATACTCTTTTGGATCCAGATTCTTGTATAGAATTCACGATAGTGTGTTGGCGAAGCAAGGCCCTGACTTACTGAAGTAGATCGAAACATTAGGAAGCCGCCGCTTCCTGGCGTGCGTTGATAACTTCCTCAATCTCACTCCTCAACTGATCGACGCGTTTTTGTTCCCTGGCCTCGATGTTTAGGCGAAGTAACGGCTCCGTGTTTGAGCCGCGAATGTTGAATCTCCAGCCATCGCCCTCAAGCGAGTAGCCATCGGTAAAATCCTCTTTTCCGTTCTTCCCAAATTTTTCTCGAACCGCATTTATTGCCTGCTGTACATCTGGAACGTGGTAGTTCACTTCGCCGGACATGTAATGCCCTTCGGTGAATGGGCGCATTATCGCTGAGAATGGTCGGTCCTGTTTGGACAAGTGTTCGAGCACAAGCAGAAACGGGATCATTCCGTTGTCCGCGTAAAAGTTATCGCGGAAGTAATAATGCGCGCTCATTTCACCGGCAAATAACGCATTCTCCTTTCGCATCCTGTCCTTTATGAAAGCATGCCCACCTTTGGAGATAATGGACTGTCCTCCAAGCTCCTTCACAACCTTCATGGTCGGCCAAATCACCCGCGGATCGAAAATGATCTTGTTATTGTGCCCATATTTTTCGAGCAGCAGACTTGCCAACAGCGCGGTGATGTAGGCGCCGGAAATGAACTCACCATCCTCATCAAAGAACATCACTCGATCGGCATCTGCATCCCAGGCAACCCCGAAGCTCGCCCCCGAACTTTTCACCAACGCCTCAACTTCACACCGATTTTGAGGAAGCATGGGATCAGGAGTGCCCTTGGGAAAGGATCCATCCGGCTCAAAATTGAGAGGATGTAAGTTAAGCCCCAGAGTCTCCGCTAAACGCTTCACTCCTTTGGATACATAACCAAAATTTGCGTTAGCCGCTATCGAGAATTTTTTAATCGCACTCTGGTCGACAAAGCTCAACACATGCTTGAGGTAATCGTCCAACACATCTTGGGTTTTCCGTTCACCCTTCGTCGCTGAGGAAACTTCAGCGTCCTTGCCGGCCTTTAGTACATCGCGTATGTCGAAAAGACCGGTGTCGGAAGAAATCGCAGTCACTTTTTCTCTAACCAACTTCATGCCGTTATATTCTTTCGGGTTGTGTGACGCGGAGACGACTATGCCGCCGGAATAATCGTAAGCTCCAACGGCGAAATAGATCATGTCCGTGGTTATTGCTCCGATATCGACCACGTTGACGCCAACGTCCAAAAAGCCGGAAATCAGAGCCTCTTTGAGGCGTGGCGATGAAAGGCGCGCATCCATCCCAACAACCATCTCGGTTGGCTTGAAAAGGTAGGTGTAGGCCTTAGCGATTCTGTAATATGCGTCCTCGTCGAGATCTGAAGGATAGACTCCTCTAACGTCGTATGCGCGAAAGCTGTCAAAGTTCACGTCCGCAACCCTCCTACTAACTTGTCGTACAGGTCCAGAGGCAAAATGCGTTATCCACGTAGCTAACTGTCTCTGATCGCTCCTACGTTACTCTTAAGATGGAAAAACGAAAAGTCGGAAAGAAGAGGTGTGCCCTCCCGACAGTTCTGATCGTTTAGAGAGCAGAGTTGTCCGCCTCGTTGGGGCACAAGTGCCCTCCCTAAACGGAACTTTTTTAGTTTTTCCCTGGTTCGCTTCCGACAGGTTCTGATCGTTTAGAGAGTGGACTTGTACCGGGTCGGGGGCACGAGTGCCCTCTCTAAACGGAACGGAGTTTTTTGTTTTTGTTTTTTCCCTGGTTCGCCGTTCCAACAGAGATTCGGAAAGCTCTATAGTTGCACGAAACTTTATGACTGCCCGCCGCCGGTGAACGTGTAGTCAGTCAGGGAGGTTTTATCACCCAGAACCGCTCCTGCTCTGACGACCGCGGAGCGCCCGATGTGACAACCGCGGCCTACGATTCCGCCTGAGATTTCCGCGGCGGTCCCGACGCGCGTGTGGGGCCAGAGTACTGAATTCTCCACCCGCGCCCGCTCTTCAACAAAGCATCCCTGGCCCAGCACTGACTTGATTATCTGAGCGCCAGGTTTGATCTGGCAGTCGTCGCCGATAATCGAGAGCTCATCGATCTCCGCCGCGGTGGCTGAATCAAATTCGCCGCGTCGCTCCTTGATGTGGATACGGCCAACGCGATTTGCCAGCAGGTCCTGGTGTACGCGCAAGTATCGTTCAGGAGTGCCGATGTCAATCCAATAAGTACGGGCAGGAATATGGGCAAAGAATGCTTCCTTTCGTTTCAGGAGCTCTGGAAACAATCCATATTCAAATGAATGGTTTTCGCCTGCCGGAACAAGGTCCAGTACCTTTGGTTCCAGGATGTAGGTGCCGGCGTTGATCGTATTGCAAGTGATTTCATCCGCCTTTGGTTTTTCTAAGAATCGGCGAATGCGGCCGTCGCTTTCCGTTTCTACCAGGCCGTAGGTCGAAGGGTTGTCGACAGGTGTCAGGACAATGGTTGCTGTGGCTTGATGCTCATTGTGTTCCCGTATAACAGCCTTGAGATCGAGATCCGTCAGTATATCGCCGTTGAAGACGACGGTTGGTTCGCGAATCAAGTCTTCGGCAAACTTATAGGCGCCCGCGGTTCCCATCGGTTGCGGCTCGACAGTGTATTTGAGCTTCACGCCATAATCTGAGCCGTCACCCAGAAGCTGCTCGATCTTGTTGGGTTGATACGACAGCGAGAGTGTGATGTCTGTAATGCCGGCCCGGCGCAAGGTATCAATCTGGTAAAGCAGGAAAGGACGGTTGCAAATCGGCACAATCGGTTTGGGAGTGTAAACGGTAAGCGGGCGAAGGCGCGTACCTTTACCGCCGGCAAGAATTAGAGCTTGCATGTTTGATTATCGGAAAGTTGTTTTGAAGTTAAATAGCATCGGCGAGTCTAACACTCGGTTGCGAGGCTTTTCAATTGAGCGACTTGCACAGCAAACTGTTAGCTTGCGATGGTGAGGTATTCTCAATTGAGTGGCCAAAGCGCAACAACGTGACAACGACACACCGCAAACTAACAGTTTGCTTTAGATCAACCTTGACACCCCTTTAACTAAATAGTAATCGTAAACAGACGATACTTGGTTGAAGAGTCTTGAAAAATTTTTTCGGAGTGTAATGAGCGAAACACGAACAGCGGTAATCATAAGCGCAGTTAGAACCCCGGTGGGAAAGTTGCTCGGTTCGTTAAAGGGTTTTACGGCACCCGAGCTTGGCGCGATTGTTGTGCGCGAGAGCGTTAAGCGGGCGGGCGTTGCCCCGGAAGATGTCGACGAAGTGATCATGGGTTGCGTTATCCAGGCAGGGCTGGGCCAAAACCCAGCGCGCCAAGCGGCTTTGCGTGGTGGCCTGCCGCCTGCAGTCTCGGCAGTAACAGTAAACAAGGTCTGCGGTTCCGGCCTCAAGGCTGTAATGATGGCGGCCCAAGGCATTCAACTGGGCGACACGGACATCGTTGTAGCAGGCGGTATGGAGTCGATGTCAAACGCACCTTACCTGATTCCGAAGGCTCGCGAAGGCTATCGCCTGGGAAATGGTGTTTTGGTCGACTCGATGATCCATGATGGTCTCTGGGACGTTTACAATAACTATCACATGGGTTGCACGGGTGAGGTTGTCTCGGAAAAGTTTAGTGTATCGCGCGAAGAACAAGACGAGTATGCGCTGAGCTCTCATCGCAAGGCGGCGGCGGCAATAAAGGCAGGAAACTTCAAAGAAGAGATTGTTCCGGTGGAGATTCCGCAAAAAAAGGGCACACCAGTAATCTTTGATACGGATGAAACTGTTCGCGAAGACACGTCTCTTGAGGCGCTTGCGAAATTGAAGCCGGCGTTCCAGAAGGAAGGCGGAACTGTGACGGCGGGAAACGCACCTGGCGTCAACGACGGAGCGTCCGCGGTAGTGGTTACGTCGCTGGATAAAGCGAAATCACTTGGCGTTGAGCCGATTGCTCGCGTTGTTGCCCAGGCAACTTCCGGTGTCGAACCCGCACTGGTAATGATGGCGCCGGTAGAGGCGATTAAGAAAGTATTGCGAAAGGCTGGCTGGTCGCTCAGCGATGTCGACTTGATCGAGTTGAACGAAGCTTTTTCGGTACAGGCCGTTGCGATAACAAAAGAGTTGGGCCTTGATCCGATGCGCCTCAATGTCAATGGCGGCGCGGTTGCCCTGGGCCACGCCATCGGCCAATCTGGCTCGCGCCTCTTGACCACTATGCTGTATGAGTTGAAACGTCGAGATGCGCACCGCGGGCTCATTTCACTTTGCCTGGGTGGCGGCAACGCAGTTGCAATGGCAGTCGAGCGATAACTTAGTCACGCCAACTGGCTGGGCCGCTGAAGCACTTTCTGGTTAGATTAATAGATTTTCCATTCATCATTTCTGATTTGTCATTTTTCATTTGGAAGTCCTTCAGAAACTTGAGTAGCCTTCGCTGAACAAATGAAAAATGAAAAATGTGAAATGATATATGGAAAATCTTATGGCGGTTTTGTAGTGGAACCGATACAGAAAGTCAGTACTTCACAATGGCGGAAATAATTGGCGTAGTGGGCTCCGGAACCATGGGCAATGGCATCGCGCAAGTCGCGGCGCGCGCTGGCTACTCGGTAATCATGTGCGATGTAAAAGAGGAATTCCTGCTACGCGGGATGGGCGCCATCGACAAAAGCCTGCAGCGCGATGTAGACAAACAACGGTTAGGCGCGGAAGGGAAGGCCGAAGTAATCGGACGCATTAAGACGACCATGGAGCTCGAAGCATTGAATGGCGCCTCTTTTGTTGTCGAAGCTGTGACCGAAGATCTTGGCATCAAAACTGAAATCTTCAAAAAACTGGATCAAATAGCGCCGGCGGATGCGGTTCTGGCGTCAAACACCTCTTCGATTTCAATCACCAGGCTGGGTGCAACAACAAAGAGACCAGACAAAGTTATCGGCATGCACTTCATGAATCCCGTGCCGGTCATGAAACTTGTCGAAGTAATCCGCGGCATTGCCACATCTAATGAGACATACGAACAGGTCCGTGGTCTCACCGAGAAACTTGGCAAGACCGCGCTGGACTGCAACGATTCGCCGGGTTTCGTTTCAAACCGCGTCTTGCTGCCAATGATCAACGAGGCCGTTTTTGCCCTCTATGAAGGCGTCGCGACGCGCGAAAGTATCGACGGAATCATGAAACTTGGAATGAATCATCCGATGGGTCCATTGCAACTTGCAGACTTCATCGGACTTGACGTCTGTCTGGCAATACTCAATGTGTTGTACGATGGTTTTGGCGATCCTAAGTATCGCGCCTGTCCCTTGCTAAGACGATACGTTGACGCTGGTTGGCTGGGTCGAAAAACGGGGCGCGGCTTTTATGAATACTAAACTGTCCGATAAACTTTAGTTTGTCGTGGCGCCGCGACAAGCTAAAGCTCATCGAACCAGTAGTGTTTTACAACGATCGCAAACTAACAGTTTGCTTTACGAAGATACGATGTCGAGCGTAGTTCATTATTGCCAAAAATGTCTGGCCGCAAATCCGCTGGGTCAGGAGTTTTGTGCCCGCTGCGGCACCAGACTAATGATCGTTGTTGAGCCCGCGGCCGCACGTTACGAGGCTGCGGAATCTACCCGATCGAATGAAGACCATCTGCTCGAGAGAATCTCTTCGCTTGAAAACAGTCTGGGTCGATTGACAGCAAAGCTCGAGCGCGGACTCGATCTGCTTCTGCGGCAGGCCCAGAACTCACATTTCGACCGTGCACTAGTCAAGGCACTCGTCGGACTCTTAACGGACGATGGTCTGATACAAGGCGAAAGACTCGAGCGATTGTGGATCGACAGGTGTCAGAAAGATGCCGAGGAACAATTAGAAAGCGAGCGCCGTGAAGAGCTGCGCTTAAAGATCCTGGCGAATTATCACGGACAGGAAAGCGTCGCTTTCGAACAATGTATTAATGAAGGTTTTCTCTTCATCGACGACCAGCAACTTGCGCGCGGGATTCGTTCACTCCAGCGTGCAGCCGAAATGGTGCAGGACAATGTCCCTTTGCTTTATTTTGTGGGCGAACATTTCTTCAAGACCGGAAAGACGCATCGGGCTAAGAACTATCTTGCGAGGGCTTATGAGTTATCGCCGGCCGACAGGCGAGTTTCGTTGTTGTTAGGCTTGTCTTGCGCCGACGAAGGCGACACTGAACGCGCGAAGAAACTGCTCAGTAGCGCCACTCGACTTGGGGGCTCCACCTTTGCAGCGCACTATGGATTGGGCCGGCTCTTTGTGGCCGAAGAAAAATGGCGGCAGGCGCTTCAGGAGTTTAAGTTGGCGCTTGCCAGCAAGGCTTCGCCGGAGGCGCATTACGCGCTCGGCTGTCTTTATTATCAACTCGGTCGAGACGTTCTGGCCGCCCGTCATTTAAGAAAAGCCCTGGAGATGGACCAAAACTACGGCGAGGCCGTTTATGTGCTCGGTCTGATTTCAGAACGCGCTGGGCAAAAAGAGCTTGCCGACAAGTATTTTGAGAAGGCGGGCGCCAGGGCGTTCGTTCGCAAGACTGCGCCGGCAAAGAGTAAAAGGCAGAACTCCGGCGCATCAGTGGCTGCCCCTCTGTTTGGTGCCTCACCATCAAACTCACGCAGACTCATCACCGGAGGCGACCGGCGTTTGGCTCAGGCCCTTCGAGAGGATGCGTTGAGCGCCTGCAACTCGGCGGATCTCATTGGCCGATAGTCGAATAGGGTCCTGATTTTGTAGGGGCGGCACTCCTGTCCGCCCTGTAAAGCACACTGTTAGTTTGCGATGCTTCGTTACCACTAACTCGCGTCCAGGCCACGAACGCAAACTAACAGTTTGCTTTACGTCCAGCCGAGGGGCGGCACTCCTGTCCGCCCCCTTCCGGCGTTCCTCATTTCGAAAACATCCTTTTAGTCAACCAAGGGGTGGCCATCGAGTGCCACCCCTACAATCAAACGGTGGGCCGCTCTCGTTGACACCCCGCTCCTCACAGTTATAATGAACTTTTGCGCATTAGCCGCTAAAATGTGCTTTTCGCCATAGGGTGGTGGGCAATGCGGATTGAGCTGGCAGCTCTGGAAAGTGGAAAAGGCGCGTTTACCTATGCGTACTCGCCCGGGGAACATGTTCTCGAGGACGACCGAGTACAGTTGCTAGTGGCACCCACGGTATCTGTCGAAGTTCTTCAGAAGGGCCCACGGGTGCACGTAAGTGGTCGTCTTTCCGCCAGGCTGCAGGTCGAATGTGATCGTTGTCTGAAAGCAGTCGAGCTTCCAGTCGATTCCAGGTTCAGGCTTGAATACGTGACCGCGGAAGACTACCAGGCGCAGCAGGCCGTCGAGCTTAGTGAAAAGGATTTAGACCTTTCGGTTTTTGACGGTGAAGTGATCGAGATCGATGAACTTGTAGCTGAAGAGTTACTGCTGGCGGTGCCGGATCAAGTGCTTTGCGACAACAACTGCAAGGGTCTTTGTCCCGTATGCGGTGTAGATCGAAACTCAATTGACTGCGAGTGCCAGACCGCAGAAGTGGATTCCCGCTGGGCGGGTTTGAAACAACTAATAGATCGTAAATAGTGAATGGTAAGCGGTCGCGAGTGGCCAATGCTTTCTTTACCTACCATTGACCATTTAACATGATCATTTACTAATCGGAGCAATTATGCCAAATCCTAAGCGACGACATTCAAAAGCTCGCCGCGGCAAACGTCGCGCGCACGATGCTCTGCGAGTTCCGCAGACAACGCTCTGTCCCAATTGCCAGGAGCCCCGCCTGCAACACCGCGTCTGCCTGAAGTGTGGATACTACAAAGAGCGGCAGGTGATGCGGGTAGAACAAAGTTAGCCTGATCAAAACTATCGTCCGTGCGAAATCAGTCGAAGGATGAAGCCCGGCTTACCGGAAAAGTCGTTCTCGACGCGATGGGTAGCGACCACGCGCCGCACGCAGAGATTGACGGAGCGCTGGCTGCTGCACGCGATCTGGGGGTTAGGGTGGTACTGGTGGGCCAGCCGGAGATCGTCGAACCGGAACTAAAGCGTTGTGGTTGGCGTGGTGACGGCGATCGCGGCATTGAGCTTATTGAGGCAGCCGAAGTCATTGGTATGGGAGAGCCGGTCATGACTTCGGTGCGACGCAAGAAAAAAAGTTCTTTGAGAATCGGCACGCGATTAGTGACGGACGGAAAGGCCGACGGCTTTGTTTCGGCGGGAAACACAGGCGCAGCGATGGCCACCGCCAAAATGGTGATCGGTATGTTGCCAGGTGTCGATCGCCCGGCGCTTGCGGCGCTGATTCCCACGAAGTCTGCGAAGCCCACGCTGTTGCTCGACGTTGGCGCAAATTCTGAATGCAAAGCTGAGCACTTGGTCCAGTTTGCGATTATGGGCGATGCGTACTCGCGAGCCGTGCTCGGCACTGTCGGTCCGGTTGTTGGTCTGATGAGCATCGGTGAAGAAGAAGCCAAAGGAAACGACCTGACCAAAGAGGCTTTCCCGCTTCTCCGCGAGATAACAAGCTTGAACTTCATGGGAAACGTCGAAGGACGCGATTTGTTTTCCGGATCAGTGGACGTGATCGTTACCGACGGCTTTACCGGAAACGTGATGCTCAAGCTCTCCGAAGGCCTCACCGACGCAATGCTATCGATGATCAAACGAGAGCTGACGGCTTCCGCAGTGACTAAGGCAGGAGCGATGCTCGCGAAACCTGCTTTCCGCAACATTAAGAAGCGTCTCGACTATTCGGAGCATGGTGGCGCTCCGCTGCTTGGAGTGCGAAAGATAGTGGTCATCGGTCATGGCAGCTCAAATGCTCGGGCCATCAGAAACGCGATTCGAAGCGTCAAGGAGTTTTCGGAAAACCGCGCGAGCGAGCGAATCGAAAAGGGAATTGCAGATACGAATGCGCTGCACGCCGTTGCCTGAAGGCGCGAGTGTTTTGAGTCCAACTTGTAGGTTGTTGGGTTATGTGTCATCTCAAGCTAAAGCTTGTAGTCTAAACAATGACCCGAAGTTCAGAGTACAGCCTTTAGGCTGCGTGGTTACGGGAGAAGCAAGCTAAAGCTTGTACTCTAAACTCCATGGTGACGAACATGCTTGGATTTCCAGGGGCTAGTAGATAGTATTACCGGTCCATTATCAGCAACTGAGGAATTGATGGGAAATATTCGCGCCGCCATTCTGGGCACAGGACACTCTTATCCAGAGGGCATTCTAACTAACGCCCAACTGGAACAGATGGTCGAGACCTCTGACGAGTGGATCACTACACGCACCGGTATTAAACAGCGACGCAAAGCCGCCCCCGGTGAATACACTTCTCTATTTGCGGTGCGAGCCGCACGCCAGGCCATCGAAAGGGCGGGTTTGGAGCCTGCTGATATCGATCTGATACTTTGCGCGACCGTGACGCCGGATCAAATACTTCCCTCGACCGGCTGCATAATCCAGGCAGAACTAGGCGCGAATACCGCAGCGGCCATGGACCTGGTCGCCGCATGCTCGGGTTTTCTCTACGGTCTTACCGTTGCCGACACCATGGTGCGTACCGGGCAATCGAAATATGCACTCGTGATTGGTGCCGAGATTCTGACGCAGTATGTCGATTACACAGATCGACAAACCTGCGTCCTTTTTGGCGACGGCGCCGGCGCTGCGGTGCTGGGGGCAGTAAACGAAGACCGTGGAATCCTGTCGGCGCGGATCCGATCTGATGGCAGGTATTTGGAACAACTTTTCTCGCCCGGCGGCGGCACGCGACGGCCTCCCAGTGCCGAGACTCTCGCTGCTGGTGACCACTTCTTTAAAATGAAAGGCCATGAGCTTTTCAAAGTTGCGGTACGTTCGATGGCCGACATTTCGCGCGAGGTTTTGGAAGACGCTGGCCATAACGCGGAAGACGTAAAGCTGTTTATTCCCCATCAGGCAAATCAGAGAATTACGGATGCCGTCGCCAACAAACTAAATGTTGAGAGCGATCGCGTTTATTCAAATATCGCGATGCATGGCAACACTTCCTCCGCGTCTATCCCAATCGGCCTGGATGAGTGCATCGAGGCTGGAAGGATTAGCGCCGGTGATCTTGTGTTATTAGCTTCATTTGGCGGAGGTGTGACCTGGGGCGGCGTGTTACTCCGCTGGTAGATCAAGGGTGGTAAGTGGTAAATCGTAAATGGTAAAACGCTGGGGCGCTCGACATGCTTGGGCCATAATACGAAACCGAATAGATAAGAGAGAAGTCGGCGCACATTAACCATTTGCTATTTACCATTTACTATTAACCCTCTATGGCGCTGGCGTACATATTTCCCGGGCAGGGATCACAATATCCGGGAATGGGAAAGGATCTGGTTGAGAACTTTCCCTTAGCGAAGCGGATCTTCGAGGAACTAGACGATGCGCTTCAGGTTTCGGTTTCACGCTTGTGCTTCGAAGGTTCGTCGGAAGATCTACAACTGACCGAGAACACGCAGCCCGCAATTCTGGCTGTTTCAGTGGCAGTCCTTCGCACGATGGAGTCGGAAGGATTCCCGCAACCGGATTTCGTTGCCGGGCATAGTTTGGGCGAGTATTCTGCCCTGGTTGCCGCTCGTTCGTTATCGCAGACTGACGCAATTCAAACTGTTCGGTTGCGGGGAAGTTATATGCAGGAGGCGGTTCCAGTAGGAACTGGAGCCATGGCTGCGGTCATTGGCGCGGAATTGAAAGACATTGAGAAGGCCTGCGCGGAAGCCAGTCAGGGCCAGGTTTGTGGGCCGGCAAATATCAACTCGCCCAACCAGGTGGTTATTGCCGGCAATGCGGAAGCAGTTGACAGGGCCGGCGAACTGCTGCGTAGTGGCGGAGCAAAACGGGTCTTGAAACTAAACGTGAGCGCGCCTTTTCACTCTGCGCTAATGATGCCCGCGCAGGATCGACTGGCTGTTGACCTTGAACGAATAGAGTTCGCGGATCTTAGGGTCCCTCTTGTCACCAACGTCGATGCCGCGCTGATACACGAGGGCGCCGAAGCGCGGGAATCTCTGGTCAGACAGGTTTCGTTGCCGGTACGGTGGCTGGAATCGATTGAGTTGTTGATCAAATACGGTGTTGATACCTTCGTGGAAGTGGGTCCCGGAAAAGTGCTGACTGGTTTGCTGCGGCAGATAAGTCGCGAAGTGAAGTGCCTTAACGTCGAGGACGCTGCCAGCCTGAAGAACACCGGCGCGGGCCTTGGTATTTCTTGAGTTGTTATCGATATTTCATCACAGAGGAGCAAAACGAAATGCCCGATCCAGAAATCGAGAATAAGGTCAAACAGATTATTGTCGACGAGTTAGGAGTGGATGAAAATGAAGTTACGCCCAACGCTCGATTCATCGACGACTTGGGCGCGGACTCTTTGGACACCGTAGAACTCGTCATGCGTTTCGAAGAGGAGTTTGGCATCGAGATTCCTGACGAAGATGCAGAGAAGATCCAGAGCGTTCGGGATGCCTACAACTACATCGATCAGCATAAGAAGTGATAAGGCGAAACCGGAGAGGCCGAGGACCGATGACCGGAGACGGTTGGAAAGTTCGGGCTCACAGTCCTCCGTCGTCGGTCTTCGGTCGAATCACCTTATCATTGTTTTCCAAGGAGGGTTGACTTGTCACGACGTGTAGTTGTCACAGGCCTTGGTCTCATAACACCGGTTGGCAATTCAGTAGAGGCGACTTGGTCGGCGCTCATGAGCGGCCGCAGTGGCGTGGACTTCATCAAGAAGTTTGATACGGAGAAGTTTTCCGTCAAGTTTGCTGCTGAGATTAAGGACTTCGACCCATTAAAATTCATAGCAAAGAAAGAGGCGCGCAAAATGGGCGCCTTTATTCATTACGCCATTGCGGCCGCAACCGAGGCAATGGCGGACAGCGGCTTTGACCTTACCGACGAAGGAAAGTTTCCCGATGAACTTGCCGAAAAGGCTGGCACCTACATCAGCAGCGGCATCGGCGATTTCTGGGCCATTGAGCGGGAGCACTCGAAACTTCTGCTTGAAGGGCCTGATCGTGTTTCACCTTTCTTTATCGTTTCTGCGATCGTCAATTTGGCTGCGGGTCAGGTCTCCATTCGCTACGGAGCGAAAGGCCCTAATTCGGCGACAGCTACTGCCTGTTCAGCTGGCGCCCACGCCATTGGCGACAGTTTCAAGATAATTCAGCGCGGCGACGCCGACGTAATGATTTGCGGGGGCGCCGAGTCGGCGATTACGCCGATGAGTGTTGCAGGATTTGCCTCGATGCGGGCTCTTTCCACGCGCAACGATGATCCGCCGCACGCGTCACGGCCCTTTGAGCGCGACCGCGATGGTTTCGTTATTGGCGAGGGTGCAGGTATTGTGATCCTGGAAGAACTAGAACTGGCCCAGCGACGCGGCGCGCGCATTTACGCAGAGTTGGTTGGTTACGGCATGACGGCGGATGCCTTTCATCTGACAATGCCTGATGAAAGTGGCTCGGGCGCGATTCGGGTAATGCAGAAAACAATGTGCGATGCAGGAATCCAGCCGGAGCAGGTGGGGTATATTAATGCCCACGGAACTTCCACTCCATACAATGACAAGTTTGAAACACTTGCCATAAAGAAGACCTTTGGTGCGCATGCGTACAAGCTCGCCATAAGCTCTACGAAGTCGATGACTGGTCACCTGCTCGGAGCCGCCGGCGGCATTGAGGGGGTGTTTTCGGTTCTCAGTCTCTATCGCAAGGTGCTGCCACCAACAATCAACTACGTCAATCCAGATCCTGATTGCGATCTCGACTACGTTCCGAACGAACCGCGCCACGCTGAAGTCGAGTACGCGCTTTCGAATAGTTTTGGCTTTGGCGGAACAAACGCAGCGCTCTTGTTCAAGCGCTATGACGGCAATCAATAACAATGTTCCGTTTAGAAATGGCACTTCTGCCTTAAATTGTTCCGTTTAGAAATGGCACTTGTGCCACGGCCGCGTCGGGGGAACAAGTCCCCTTTCTAAACGGTTCTCAAATGCGTAGAGACAAGTCCCAGTTTTAGACGGAACGAATTACCGAAATGAAAATAATCGTAATGATGAAGCAGGTCGCAAACAAAGATGCGATTTTGCGGATTAATAAAGAAGGCACCTGGATCGAAGAGGGCGACTTGTCCTTTGAGGTCAGTGAGTCGGACGGCTACGCCCTGGAAGAGGCCCTGCGCGTCAGGGAGAAGCTTGGCGGTGAAGTAGTTGTCTGTTCAATGGGACCACAGCGCGTAAAGAGTGTCATCAAAGACGCTCTGGCGCGCGGCGCCGATCGAGCGATTCATGTTGTGGGCGACAACCTTGGACATCTCTCTCCCTACGCAACCGCGGGCGTGTTGGCAGAGACAATTCGCGAAGAGAAAGCTGATCTCGTGCTGACCGGTTTGCAGTC
>DATBRN010000288.1:0-39973 GCA_036560225.1 Pyrinomonadaceae bacterium
CTCAGAAACTGACGCATTCACCTTTTCAAAGCACGCCACTGCTCCGCTGGTATCCGACATGCCTGATTTAGCAGCCGAATCGGAAGATGACAAACCACCCTTTGGTGGTTTTGCGATCCCAGTTCGCCAAGGGCAAGCGGCGACGTCGATATTCGGCTACGCGTAGGCGACCTTGTATTCTAGGCACGATCGTAAGAGTGGCTCGTTTTTCCGGAGGTTGAAATGAGTTTAGAGATTTTGTCGCATGCAGCGCCTGGTGAAGATGCTCTCGGGAATTTTGCCGTCGATGAGTTTAGAGTGAGTCAGGAGTTTCCGTTGATGGAAGCCGTGGACACTAAGCTGGATTTCTCTGGGATTGTGGGTCGGAGTGAGGCCCTGCGGCAGGTCTTGCAACTCGTAGAAATGGTCGCCCCGAGCGATTCTACTGTTCTGTTGTTGGGAGAGACCGGCACAGGCAAGGAACTTATCGCTCGCGCGATCCACGAAAGCAGCCAACGACACAACCAATCTTTTGTTACTTTGAACTGCGCGGCGATTCCGAGTTCGTTATTCGAGAGTGAACTCTTTGGTCATGAGCGCGGCGCTTTTACTGGCGCGCACATGCAAAGGGCCGGACGGCTGGAACTCGCGGACCGCGGCACGTTGTTTCTCGACGAGGTTGGCGACATGCCGCTCGAGTTGCAACCGAAACTCTTGCGTACCATTCAGGAACACACCTTCGAAAGAGTTGGCAGCGCGCGAACGAAGAATGTAGATGTTAGACTGGTGGCTGCAACTAATTGCGATCTGGAACAGTTGATGGAAGAGAAGCAGTTTCGCATCGATTTATACTATCGGTTGAACGTGTTTCCGATACGCATTCCACCTTTGCGTGAACGTCGCGAAGACATTCCCTTGTTGATCCAACACTTCACTCAGAAGTATGCACGCCGAATGGGTAAGCAGATCGACACGATTCCAGAGTCGACGGTCCAGAAACTTAAACACTGGTCCTGGCCTGGGAATGTGCGGGAGTTGGAGAATTTGATCGAGCGATCGGTAATTCTCACTCGCAACAGCACACTATCGGTCTCGCTGCCCGCGAAGATGAATTCAGCAATCGACGCCGCGGCTGTTGTAGGTAAATTCGAAGAGCAAAACAGGATCGTAGAAACTCTTCGCGAAACGAAGGGCCGCATCAGTGGTCCTAATGGCGCCGCCTTTCGACTGGGAGTGAAACGTAGCACCCTTTTAGACCGGATGAAGAAGCACGGCATCGACGCGCGTGAAATTCGTAATAGTATCGCGCACGGGAGTCAAGTCGGTTATGTGTAATGAAGTGGAAATTAGTCTTTGCGCGGGGTAGTTCTATTGGAGAGTACAAATAATGGCAAAACTGCCGCGCCGCCGCCCGCACGATGCGCTTGCGTGTTTCCTGTTTGTGCTCTGCCGAGTATCGCATTACCTATTAGATCATATGCATCATCGTCGAATTACAGATGAGAATAGGATGTGATCGCCTTCTTTAATACCCGGAGTGTTGGTGGAGGTTGAGTCGTCAAAGGATCCCAAAAGAAGATCACGCACCTCACGCGGCGCTCGGCTACGAGAGCACCAATCTGCGCGTCGCCGCCATAAGGACCACTCAGCAGACGCTGGACCTTCAGCCCAGTTTCCGTGCGAGCACTGCGCCCGTCGTACCTGTAGTGTAAAGCGTGTATAAGCAGAGCGTCTCCCGGTTGAAGCGCGCCCATTCGAGCATTCCCTGTTTGCATGCGTCATGGGCAACTAGCGCGATTCCAGGTGCGTCTTTTTCCCTCTCGGGACTCATGACACTTTGGGTGTAGAGCGTTGAATTCATAAGCAACACCTTTTCGGGCAAATCCAGACCTTCGGGACATGGGCTTTGTGTTAGGAACGCCGGTTCACAATTAGCTTCAGCCGAATCGGTTACGCCCGTGTGTAACTCAACTTAAATGTTTCTTAACCAGGTGGAGAAATGCGCTCGGAAGCAGGGAGGGGAAGAAAACAAGATCGGTTGCCTGCCCAGTTAGGACAATGTTCAAGCGTTCGTAATTGACGCTTAACATGTTTTCGCTACCTTGGTGCTGTCCGATACTTTTAGGTTTCTAGATTCGGAACGAAAACATATGGCTAAAGAAGATGCGATTCCCGCTGAGGGTACGGTGATAGATAGGTTGCCGAATTCATTATTTCGGGTTCGTTTGGACGCCGGTGACCATGAAGTGTTAGCGCAGATCTCAGGCAAGATTCGGAAGCATTCCATACGCATACTTCTGGGCGACCGCGTAAGCGTAGAAATGTCGCCTTATGACCTTTCCAGAGGACGCATTACATACCGTCACCGCTGAATCGTGGTTTCTACAACAGCGATGAATTCCCAATGAGCGCCGAGAATCAGAGACTGGCGACTGTCATGATCGTCGATAACGATCAGGAAGACCTCTGCCTTCTTCGCTCGGTTCTTCAATTTAAGGGATTTGATGTGCTCGAAGCCGATAACGGAAAAGAAGCTGTCGATCTTGCGACTCGGTGGCGGCCCGAATTGATTCTAATGGAGTTGAAATTGCCGGTCATAAGCGGATTCACTGCGATCAGACGCATCCGGCAACTACCGAGTTTACGCGAGACGCCTATCATCGGCTTTTCGGTACCAGAACCTGACTCTCATGGCCGGGTCGCTATGGCGGCTGGTTGCGTAGCGCATCTGGAAAAGCCCATTGACTTTGAGCAACTTGATGCTTTAATCGATCAATACTTGCCGGGCCACCGCTGGGAACTGATTTCCGGCCTCATTCATTAAGGGATCGGCCAAACCTCAAATCCGGCGAAACACTCTGTTTATCGGATCTTGCCCTCCCCTCCAGCAGATTTAACGCCGCGTTAACCTCCGGTTAACAGTCGCGCCATAAGATTTCGTCTTCCTAAAAAAAGACCGAATATCCGTCCGCCGCCAACCGGCACTCGACAGATGTGCATTTCGAACGAGCTCTGCAGTGAAATCGCCGTGGCGCTCCTAGTAACAAAGGAAAAATCAGATTGCGATTTGACGCGATTGAAAGAGATTGTGATCGAGGTCCATGCAACGCTGCAGCAAATGCGTGAGGTCGAACGCGCCATTGAAGGCCGGTCGAGATGGCAGAGGAAGAATTATCAGTAGCAGCCGGGGAATTGAATTAAGTGACGCGGTTGCTGTTATCAGTACGGCTCAATCCCTCAGCAGCTGTCTCGGCCTTACGATCCATTCCAGAGTCGCACCCTTATCATCTAGATCGGCCCATTGGGAAGAACTTAGGGCTACCTTAGATAGAGCACCGGTTGGCAAAGGCTCGACTGCACCGGTCAACATTGTAAGCAATTCTTCCAGTCCCGGATTATGGCCCACGAGGAGAACCGTCTTTTTGCTCCTCTCAATCTGTCTAATTACTTCCAGGAGTCTGCGGGCGCCAGCCTCGTAGATGCGTTCATCGAAGCGCAAGTCGGTCTTAAGCTTGCTCGCGTCCATTAGAATGCCGGTCGTTTCTCTCGCCCTGGTTGCTGACGAGCTCAAAACAAGGTCGGGAATGATTTTCTCTCTCTTGAAAAAACCACCCAGTGCCAGCGAGGCCCTGCGGCCGCGCCCGTTCAGGGGACGCTCAACGTCGAGCAGGGTCTCGTCTTTCCCACTCGACTTGGCGTGACGCAACAAAAACAAGGTCTTCATGTCGGTTATATTCTTAGGGTTTACAACGCTGTAACACAACTAAAGTAGGTTCGCACAATGATTTCATACGGAAACCACCGTTTTCCGGGCAAGCTGTTTGTCGTTGAAGGTACAGACGGCAGCGGCAAGTCCACCCAGTTGTCATTACTCTATCAATGGTTGAAAGCGGAAGGCTACCCGGTGTTCTTTTCTGAGTGGAATTCTTCACCACTGGTGAAGGATACGACCAAGCGCGCCAAGAAACGCCACCTGTTTACGCCGGCAACTTTCTCGCTTCTTCATGCTACCGACTTTGCCGACCGCATGGAACGAAACATCATTCCTCCTTTAAAGGCCGGCGCTATCGTGCTTGCTGATCGTTACATTTATACGGCGTTCGCTCGGGATGTAGCCAGAGGCTGTGACCGCGACTGGGTACGCAGAGTTTACTCCTTCGCGGTGAAACCCACCCTTGCTTTTTTCTTTAAAGCTCCTCTCAAGGTTGCGGTCGCTCGAATTGTATCTGCAAGGCCTAATCTTAAGTACTACGAAGCAGGAATGGACATGGGATGGTCTGATGATCCCGAAGATAGTTTTACTACTTTTCAGGGAAAGATACTGGAAGAATACGATCGCATGGTGGATGAGTTTGGGCTGACCCCGATTGATGCCACGCGTTCCATTGAACAGCAGCAACGCGAAACTCGCCGCTTTGTCGCGCAACATTTAAGAAGAAGGCGGTCCAAGTCACATTAACCAAAATCATTTTTACGGCACGCCCCTGCCTGGTGTCACGCAAGAACACTACAGCGGAAAATTAATCGTCATCGAAGGTACCGACGGTGTGGGCCGATCTACACACACCGCACTTTTGCGCACCTGGTTGGAGTCGCGCGGCCACGCGGTACTCGACACCGGGATGACCAGGTCGGTGCTTGCCGGCAGGGGCATTAAGGAGGCTAAGACCGGGCATACTCTGGGAAGGCTGACGATGCAGCTCTTCTACGCAACAGATTTCATCGATAGACTCGAAAACGAGATGCTACCAGCCCTGCGGGCGGGATTTGTGGTGCTGACGGATCGGTACATTTATTCGGCAATGGCGCGTGCTGAAGTTCGCGGGATTGATTCGGCCTGGGTTCGTGCCATCTATGAGATGGCCCTCGTACCCGACGCGGTTTTTTATTTGAGAATTCACTCACCCCAGCAACTTGTTGATCGGGTCCTGGCCTCAGGTCGCGGGTTTGACTATTGGGAATCTGGAATGGATCTACCTCTGGGAGGTGACTTTCATGACAGCTTCATCGAGTATCAAACACGAATGCTTACTGTCTTTGACCGCATGTCGACTGAATATGGATTTCATGTGCTCAATGCCTCGCGATCGGTACGGAGTGTTGCCGCTGATCTACGCCGTGCAGTAGTTAAACTTCTTGATGAACCCTCCGCAGGGGTGTTTGATTCCGCCTCCCCACCTTCCGAGTCCAAGCTTTCCGCTTTGCGTGACGTAAGAGAGAAGGCCAACGAAACCAAGCTTAGAAAGATAGCGGCGCAGTGAAACTCGCAGCTATAGACATTGGGTCCAATTCAATCAAGCTGGCGGTGGTTGATGCGGCGGCAAGCGATTCCTTCGCGGTCCTCAGTCGCGAAAAGGAGGTAGTTCGCCTTGCGCACCATACACTTATAAAGGGCCACTTATCACAGGAGGCCATTGAACGAGCAGCCTCCTGTATCAAGCACTTCAAGAGCATAGCTGATGCCCGCGGCGCCGAGACCATTGTCGCCGTCGCTACGGCCTCGATTCGCGAGGCTAAAAATTCAGCGCGGTTCATTAAGGAAATCGAACAGAAAACCATGATCCGAGTAGAGGTTCTCTCCGGCATCGAGGAAGCACGTCTTATTGGCCTGGCGGCCTCGCGGGGTTGTGGCCGCAGTCGCGCGAGTACAATCAACATCGACATCGGAGGTGGTTCTACCGAGCTTTCACTTTTTCGAGATGGATTTCCCATTTCTCTCTTTTCCGTACGGCTCGGGGCAGTTGGACTAACCGAACAATATCTTGCTTCCAACCCGCCAAGATCAAAGGAGTTGAATAACCTGAGAACTGAGGTCCGGTCTGCTTTCGAGCGTCCAGCGCGTCAATTGCGGGGCGCAGGATGGCAGCAAGCCACCGGCACATCCGGAACGATCCTGGCAATAGGTCGAGCTCTTCGCTCTCGCAACATCGGTGGCGTGCCAAAAGAGGAGCAGGAGGCGCAACCAGCGGAGGCTGAAATTGGACTGGGCCCACTGTCCGTACTCAATTCGGAGCTGGCAAAGATGCGCCTTGCCCAAAGGCGAAGTGTACCCGGGTTGAGCCCGCAACGATCGGAGATCATTGTGGCCGGTGGTCAAATACTCGAAGGCGCGATGCGCTCACTAGGAATTAACGCGCTGCGGACCTGCGACTGGGCCTTGCGCGAAGGAGTGATAATCGATCATCTGCGCGAGTGGGAAGACGAATCGCGACCAGTCCTTGCAGACTTCGCGGACCAAAAGCTTCGCGGGGTCGATGCTGTCGGCCGGCGTTTTGGATATGAAGCAAACCACGCCCATCAAGTGGCCAGATTGGCAGGAAAGATCTTTGACTCTCTTGCCTCCGGCGAAGGCTTTACACGACACCACCGGACTCTAATGCTTGCAGGCGCGTTGTTACATGACGTTGGTTATCACATCGCAAACGATTCTCACCATAAGCATTCTCTTTATCTGATTGCGAATTCAGAACTGACCGGGTTTTCTGAATCTGAACGCGCAGTTATTGCCAACATCGCGCGATATCATCGCGGGCCGCTCCCGAAGAATCGCCATCCGGAGTTTGCGGCGCTGAATACCGCTGACCGAGAGACCGTGTGCCGGCTGGGAGCTATCGTCCGCCTCGCCGATGCCCTGGACAGAAGTCACGACAGCAGAATTCACGACCTGGACTGCCGGCTGAATGGAGCAGTCAGCCTCGAATTGCACAGTCTGCTCGACTGCGAGAGTGAATTGCTTGAGGCCGAGCGAAAGAAGGACCTTTTCGAGCAGACGTTCCAACGTAGCCTGATTCTCAGTGTAAAGCGGTCTAAGGTTAGACGGGCCTGAATTACAAATGGCGAAGGCTAAACAAATCGCAGGAATTGATTGCGAAGGTACCGCCGCCGACGCGATTCGTTTGGTTTTGACCAAACGATTCAAAGAGATGTGCGCGCTTAGAGAGAATGCACTTAACTGGAGCGATCCTGAAGGTGTTCATGACATGCGAGTTTCATCTCGCCGTCTGCGCGGAGCTTTGCGCGACTTTACGCCTTACCTTCGCAAGCGCGGGCTCTCAATGATGCTAAAGAGAACTGGTGCGGTTGCTGACGCTCTTGGTGCAGTGCGTGATCAGGACGTGGCCATCATCGGATTGCAAAAACTTGCGGCCGGCGCTCCTGCTGAAGCAGCCGCTATACTCGATCAACTCGTGCGAACGAGAGAAACGATTCGGAAAGAAGCACGCAAGGACTTGCGGCAGGCATTACACAAGGGCCAGCTGAAAAAACTGCAAAAGGATTTTGTCGCCGCTATCGATTCTGCCGCAGAAAGCTCAAAGCCGCGCGCAAAGAGTGCTCGGACCGGCGCCAGTTACCGTGAAGTGGCGCGCCGAATAATCCTTGCCCGGTTAAAGGAAGTGGAGAAGCTTAGTGAAGGTCTGTATCAACCTTTAAGGATCAAGCCCCTGCATAAGATGCGCATTGCTACCAAACGCCTCCGTTACGTCCTGGAACTTTTTGAGCCGTGTTGGGGACAGGGAATTTCGATCTTCGCTAAGAGAGTCGCAATTCTACAGACATCGTTGGGCGAACTTCACGACTCCGACATCTGGATTGAGACCTTTGGAGAACACTTGAATGGGATGGAGAAGGAACCGAAAGAGCGAGCTGCTGCGGCTCTCTGGCTTCTCAGCCATTTCGTCAGGCTACATTCAAAGCATCTACGAAATACACTCGCGCAGTGGCGCGATTGGGAGGCCAAAGACATTGGGGCTTGCCTGCGAGACTGCCTAGAAAAGAATTCAACCCCAGCCGCTCAAGATGAAACGAAGAAACATGTGAGGCGCCACCGGCCTAACTAGCGAGTCGTACCGATCCATGGACCGCAGCCACGGCCAGACATAGGGTTTTGCGCAGGTAGATAAGTTTTAGGGGAGACTAAACTGAACTAACTCAATTCACCGCATACACCAATCATCAGGCCAAAACTATCGTTTGATGAGATCATTGAAATCTTTCATACCTTAACGGCCTTTGAAACCTTCGACGCTCTTGCCGGAAGCAAGCGTTCGCCGGAAGAAGTTGTTCCAACCGCGAAAAAGTTGATTTTGGAAGTGCTGGAGTTGGACCAAAGACTCATTTCGCGCAAATCTTCTTAGCACCTCTTTTCTTCTGCTCTTTCGATACGCGCGATATAGCAACCCACCGATGCGGTGATGTTCGACTTAGTAGCAACGACCATCTTCTCCCTTAAAGAAAAGCTGAAATGGTTTGCCTGGCTCACGTAAGCAAGTCTTCGATCTTCACCGGGAGTTCGCGGACACGGACACCGGTCGCGTGGTGCACTGCTTCGGTGATCGCGGCGGCAACACCAGCGAGCCCGATCTCGCCGATCCCGCGCGCACCGAGCTCATTAATCTCTTTGTCCGGATAGTCGAGGAAGTGCACTTCGATAGGAGGCGCGTCCGCATTTACCGTCATCATGTAATCGGCCAGGTTGCTGTTGATGGGCGCGCCGCTCTGCGGGTCGTAAGTTGTGTGCTCAAAAAGTGCCATGCCAATTCCCATCACGACCGCGCCCTGGATTTGATTCCGGCCGGTGAGCGGATTCAAGATGCGACCGGCATCCATCACCGTTACAACGCGGCCCACCCGCAAACGAGCGATCTCTGCCTGCCACGTGACCTCGACAAAGTGGCAGCCGAACGAGTGCATGGAGAACTTCGGGTTCGGAACAAAAGCTGTCTGTTCAGAACTGCCACTTCCCGTGACCAGCCGTACATTTGCTTGGCGGAGCACATCGCCAAACGCAACTCCTTTCGCGACTCCCTCGGCTTTAACGAAGATGCGACCAGCTTGCAGCGCGAGATCTTCGGGTTTGTGTCCGAGGAACAGTGAGCCGGGAGTTGAGACGGCTACAATTAGAAGCGATGTGATCGCCTGGTCGGCGGCCTTAAAAACCGCTGGGATCACTGAACTGGTGGCCAGAGAACCGCCCGAGATCGGACCATCTGGAAGCGCGCTGTCCCCCAGATCAACTTCGATCTTGTTGACTGGCACCCCGGTCTTCTCCGACGCGAGCTGCGCCAGGATCGTGTACGTACCGGTGCCGATGTCCTGCGTGGCGCAGGCAATGCGTACGCTGCCGTCATCGCGCAATTGCATGTTCGCTTCGGCTGCGAAACGCCCTGCTACCCATGCCGCACCCGCCATGCCCCAGCCCAGCGTGAGGCCGTCTCGCTTCATCGAGCCGACGAGCGGGTTACGTTTCGACCAGCCGAATTTCTTCGCGCCAAGGTTCAAACACTCCTCGTAGTGGCGTGATGAAAATGGAAGGTTGAGTGACTCGTCGAGTTTGGGTTCATTGAGGAGGCGGAAGCGCACCGGATCGATTTTCAGTCGATCGGCCATTTCGTTCATCGCCGATTCGGTGGCGTAAAGTCCGGGTACAGCGCCGGGGCCACGCATATCGGCGGTGGCGCCGATGTTGCGCCGCGCGCGTCCGAAGGTCACGCGCAGGTTGGGAACGCTGTAATGGAACGGCGTGGCTTCACCGCAGTCCTCGTGGTAATTGTCGATCATAGACATGTGGTAGATGTAATCGTGCTGCAGCGAGAGGAGTTTGCCCTCACGCGTTGCGCCCAGACGGAGGCGCTGCTGCGTGCGTGCGCGATGCCCGACGGCCTGGAACATCATCTTGCGGCTTACGACCAGCTTCACCGGTTTGCCTAACTGACGTGCCGCAGCGGCGGCGAGCGAAACGTGCGTCCACGGATAGAGCTTGCCCCCGAATCCAGAGCCGAGGAACTTCGCGATAACGCGTACGTTTTCCTTAGGCAAACCGAACATCTGCGCGAGAACGCTGCGAAGGTTGACCACTCCTTGCGTCGAGTCGTACAGCGTCAGCATCTGGCCATCCCAGATCGCGGTGGTGGAGTGCAGCTCGAGCGGATTGTGCGTTTCGGCTGGCGTGACGTAAGTTTCGTCGAGCTTGACGGGCGCAGTGGCGAACGCGGCTGCGGCATCGCCCCGATGGCTTTGCAGTCGCTCGATTGGTCCGTAAGCACTAAGAACGACGTCCGGATCGTTGCCCGCTTCAAGGCGGGACTCAACATTGGGTTTTTCTTTGGAGTACGTAGCACGTACTGCATCGGCCGAAGCCTTGGCGGCCTCGAAAGTATCGGCGACGGCGAGAGCGATGTACTGTCCGTAGTATCGGATCACGTCATCTTCGAATGGGGGCCGCCGCTCCAGGCAAACGCGATCGAAGCCCGGCGCAGGAGTGGAACGAAAGATCCTGCCGATATTCCCGCGATGAAAAACCGCACGTACGCCTGTCATCTTCTCCGCTGCCGAAGTATCGAGAGTGAGCAGTTTGCCATTCGCGATCGTGGCTTCCACCGGTACGGCGTACAACATTCCGGGGAAATTGAAATCTGAGGTGTACTGCGCCAGTCCTGTGACTTTGCGCGGGCCGTCGATGCGCAGTGTGTCGCGTCCGATCGGAGAAGTTGCGGGTGATTGCTGTGTTGTCGCCATGATTGCTCCTGAAAATTCAGCCAGCAGCGGCCATGCGCAGGGCGTGCGTCAGGCACCGTTTGGCTAGTTCGATCTTGAAACCGTTCTCACTCTGGGGCTTGGCACCGCGCAGCGCGGCTTCTGCAGCTTGGCGGAAAGTCGCGTCGTTTGCGGCCTTGCTGGTCAGTGCAGCTTCCGCTTCCGGCGACCGCCATGGTTTTGTACCCACCCCGCCGAGCGCGATACGAGCTCGCGTGATGTTGCCGCTGGTGATCGTGAGCACCACCGCTGCCGATGCCAGAGCGAATTCGTAAGACGCGCGATCGCGTAGCTTGAGATAGACCTGCTTGGCTCCGGCGATTGGCGGCGGCAGCGTCACGTGCGTGATGAGGTCGCCAGGTTCGAGCACAGTTTCGCGATTTGGTGTGCTGCCCGGCAGGAGATGAAAATCGCCAAATGCGATTACGCGTGGCCCTTTCGGACCTTGGACGTGGATTTTCGCTTCCAGTGCCGCCATGGCCACGCACATGTCTGATGGATTGGTGGCGATGCAATGCTCGCTTGCACCTAGAATGGCAAGCGTACGGTTGCTGCCGGCGATGGCCGGGCATCCGCTGCCAGGTTCACGTTTGTTGCACGGCATCGCGGTATCGCGGAAGTACATGCAGCGTGTGCGCTGCAGCAGGTTCCCGGCAACGGTCGCCATGTTGCGAACCTGGGCTGACGCCCCATTGAGGATCGCCTGCGAGAGCACTAAGTAATCACGTTGCACACGGGGGTCATACGCTAGATCTGAGTTGCGAACTGTGGCGCCGATCTTCAGTCCGCCATCGGGCATGATTTCAATCTGGTCGAGTGGCAGGCGATTAATATCAAGCACGCGTGCAGGAGTCTCCACGTTCAGCTTCATCAGGTCGATCAGCGTTGTGCCGCCACCCATGAATCGCACGTCCGCGCCCTGCTGCGCTGTCTTTGATTGTGCGGCCGCTGCGATGGCCGTTGCGGAATCTATTGGCCGGATGAATTCGAAGGTATGCATGGTCCCTCCTGCTCTGGGTTTTAAGCGCGTTTTCGAACCTGTTGGATCGCGGAGACTATGTTGGCGTAAGCTCCGCAGCGGCAGATGTTGCCGCTCATTAGCTCCTTCACGGCTGCGTCGTCGGGACCGCACGGCTCGTTAAGTAGCGCCACTGCGGACATAATTTGTCCTGACGTGCAGTACCCGCATTGATAGCCGTCGTAATCAAGGAAAGCCGCTTGCATTGGATGCAGCGCGTCCGGCGTACCGAGTCCCTCGATGGTCGTGATCTCATCTCCATCGTGCATGAGGGCGAGGTTGAGACACGAGAGCACACGCCTGCCGTTTACATGCACTGTACATGCGCCGCATTGACCATGGTCACAACCTTTCTTCGTTCCGGTGAGAACAAGGGTCTCGCGGATGCAATCAAGTAGCGTCGTCCGCGGGTCGATGCGAAGTTGGTGGTCCTTACCATTAATGCGCAGTGTGATTGGGACGGCGCCCTCGACGTTTGGCCCGGCGCTGGTCGGATCGGTGTGGCTCTCTACGGCAGCGCGTTTCGTGAGCGCTGGTACGTATCCCGCAGCCAAACTTGCTGCCACACTACTTCCAGAGGTCAAAAGAAACTTGCGTCGGGTGGGACTTGGCGGGCGCGATTTGGGATCGTCGTCTGACATAAGGCCTCCGTTCGAGTCAAAACGTGCGTTGAAGTTTCACGTACTATACGACTGTCTTCCCGGTGTCGAAGAATGCCGAAACGGATTCTCGGCAAAACATAAGCGTTTCCTCAATTTGAACTTGTCCGAAGTAATGGGGTCATCAATTTTTGCAAGCGAGTAATCATGCCGTCCGTTACCTCTCGGAATTTTCATTTCGAGGATCGTCTTTCGAGTTGACATATTCAAAACCCACCGGCCCAATCGCCGACACCTAGGCGATGTAGTCGCCAGACTTCGCCCAATGGAAATGGGATGTGTTGCCGGGCAGAACGATCACAGCACCGGGGGGATACGCCTCCAGTTTGTCGGCGTCGAATTCGTCGCCAAGGCCGATTAAAAACTGCCGGAAAAGACCGTGTATATGCGATCCTCAGAATGAGGATGCGGCATCAGCTTCACGCCGTCCGGCACTTTGACCCTGATCATGTAGGTCCCGGTTCCACGGTTGGCCTCCTTACACGCTCCTTCCCTGATTTCAGAGGAGCAATGCCACATTCTTGAAGCGAATCCTGGAATGGCAGCGCATAAGAGGTCTCGGCTTCTCCTTTGTTACTGCGATTTATTGATGAAGACGACGAGTTGAGGAATAACCTGTTTTGGCGCTTCTTCCATCAACCAGTGACCAGAACCCTTTATGACGACTCCGTTCACACTCGTGTCGACAAGGCGCGCTTGATCAATCAAAAAGTTCCCGGACGCTTTCTCACCGGTGAGCACCAACATCGGCATAGTGAGTTTGGTCTGCGCAAATTCCTCGAAGTCTTTGGCATCCTGCTCAAACGCGCGAAACACTTCGAAGCCTGCGCGCATGCCCCCGGCTGTGCGTAAGCTCTAGCGTAAAATCGGCGATCCGCCTCAGGCACGGAGTGCTTCGGATCGGCAGCAAAGTCATTCCAGAAATGCTCGAAATAGATTCGTTCGCGACCTGTTACCAGTTTGAGCGGTGTTTCGCCGTAGAAATGAAAATGCCACAAGTCTCTTAGCAGCCAGACGTTTTTCCAGTCACCAACGCCCGGAAGAAACGCATCCATCAGCACAATTCGATCGACTTCTGTCGGATATTGCGCGGCGTATGCATAAGCGACCATCAATCCGATATCGTGTCCCACGACAATCGTGCGCTGGTATCCAAGTGATTTGGCGAGGGCATGAACATCCTGGGCCATGGTCTTCTTATCGTAGCCACTAGCCGGTTTAGAGGACTGGCCGAATCCGCGCAGGTCCGGTGCGATCAGCGTGTGAGACTTTGCGAGTTCCACCATCAATGGCCGCCACATATGGCTGTTTTGCGCATAGCCATGCAGGAGTAGCACAGGCTCGCCTTTTCCGGCCGTCAGGTAATGAAGTCTGACGCCGTTGACATTCGCGAAACGATCGTTGATGGCAATTCGAGTCTGCGCCCGAACATCTGAGTAGCTGACAAACAAAAGAACGAGTATAGCCGTGGGTGCCGCGACGCGACGGTGCGTTATCTTCATTGAAGCTCCTGTTGATAGCGAAACATAGTGAAGTCGATCTCTTCCGTCGGTTCAAACCTTGACCCCACCAAGGTCAGCCTCACATTGCACCCTTCAACTTAGAAAGGCCGGCGCGTAGTCGCGTGCGAAGTCGTCAAAGGATTTTGGCTGCATACCTGTCGCATCGTGAATTCCTGAAGAGATTGATGCGGCTTCACCTCGACGGTAATGCGCGTAGTCTTCAATGAGACCGTCCACTTGCCAGGGCGGGAGTCCGACATTGAGCAATGCTCCAATCATTGCCTCTTCGGGGACATCAACGTACTGGATTTCTCGACCGACAGCTTTGGAAAGCTTTTCAGCCATCTCGCCGTGAGTTAGTGGCTCTGGGCCGGTGAGGTCGTAGGTTTTTCCCTCATGACCGTCCTGGGTCAACGCAGCAGCAGCGACAGCAGCAATATCGCGGACATCTACGGCACTAATCTTCGCGTCGGCGGCTGCGGCGAAAAATTTACCTTGGCCAACAATCGTTTCGCGGAACGCCGGCAACCCCTGCATGAAGAGATTTGGACGCAGGAACGTGTAACCAATTCCTGACTCCTTGATCCTGTTTTCGACGGCTGCGTGATAACTGAGGAACCGCACTGGCGAATCTTTGTCGGCAGCCCACTGCGATAGTTTGACGATGTGCTTCACGCCAGCGCCTTTAGCCGCATCATTAAAGTCGCCAACGACTACTTCAGCCCCGTCCAGCGTGGCTAGTGGGGCAGCGCTGTTCGTTGAGCGAACCATCGCGCGGAACGGAATATTTTGAGCAGATAGTCCCTTAGCAAGCTCCTGCCCAATGTTGCCCGTGGCCCCGGTTATGAGGATCGTTGGAGTTGATTTAGTCATTGCCACCGTAGCCTGCCTTTACTCTCAACCCTTAAACCGTCGGAATTGTTCCGCCGTCGATAACGTATTCGCTTCCGGTGATCGAGGAGGCACGATCTGATGCCAGAAAAGCCACCAGCTCAGCGACTTCGTCAGGTCGATTTGGTCTCCCCAGAGGGATACCACCGAGTGAATCCATAATGTGTTGCCGTGCGGCGTCCGGGCTAATACCGGTTCGCTGCGCGATCTCGTTGACCATTCCCACAGCAGCGTCTGTTTCAGTGTAGCCAGGCGCGACTGAGTTCACGCGAATACCCCGGGGACTGACGTCTTTTGAAAGACCTTTGCTGTAGTTAGTTAAAGCCGCTTTGGCAGCGGCGTATGCGAGCGTCGCCTCGTGTAGGGGAAATGTTCGTTGAATTGAAGAAATGTGAATGATGACGCCTGATCCTTGTTCCAACATCGAGGGCAGAAAAGCGCGATCCAGACGAACAGCGGCGAACAGGTTCGTATCAAACGCTTGTTGCCAGTCCTTGTCAGACAGAGCCAATGCCCCACCGCCGCGGGCCGCCGAACCGCCCAAGTTGTGAATAAGGATGTCCAGACCATTGAAGCGATCAGTTACGGCTTTTACAACTGACTCGATCCCTTCTCGAGTACTGAGATTTGCCTGAACAAAACGATTAGCGGGAGTTCCTTGTGAAACAGATCGCGCGGCGGCGATAACGTCTGCACCACCTCGAGTCAGACGGTCAACTATAGCCGCGCCAATGCCTTTCGTGCCGCCGGTAACCAGAGTTCGCCTGCCCTTGAATTCAGTTGTTTCCGCGTTTGGGTAGTCATTCTGCATCGGCCAAATTCTCGTACGCTTTGAGCTTCACTGTGCCTCGCAAGGTCGCAGCGAACCAACGCTTATGCTGTTGCAGCCTGCTCGCCCTTAATAAACGCGAGCAGGTCGGCGTTGATTTGATTTGCGTGCGTGGTCGGCATGCCATGCGGAAAACCGGGATAAAACTTTGTCGTGGCATTCTTGAGCAGCTTGGCAGAAAGAGGCCCAGCATCCGCGAAAGGCACGATCTGATCGTCCTCGCCGTGCATCACCAGTGTCGGCACATCGATCTGCTTAAGATCCTCAGTGAAGTCGGTTTCCGAGAATGCCTTGATACAGTCGTACTGGGCTTTGATTCCGCCCATCATGGCCTGCCGCCACCAGTTATCTCTGACGCCTTGCTTGATGTCGGCACCGGGCCGGTTGTAACCATAAAAGGGAAGCGTAAAATCCTGGTAATACTGCGGGCGGTTTTTAGCCGTAGCCGCGCGAATCTGATCGAAAACTTCGATTGGAGTACCGCCTGGATTCTTGTCAGACTTGACCATGATTGGTGGAACAGCACTAATCAGCACCGCTTTAGCGACTCGTCCTTTGCCATATCGAGCCACGTAGCGCGCGACTTCTCCACCGCCGGTCGAGTGGCCAATGTGAATGGCACCGCGCAGGTCGAGCTTTTCAACCAACTCGTTAACATCGGCCGCGTAGGTATCCATCTCGTTGCCCGTTACCGTTTGAGTTGAGCGCCCATGTCCACGCCGGTCATGAGCGATGACGCGATAGCCCCGTTCGAGAAAGAACATCATCTGGGCATCCCAGTCATCAGCCGATAGGGGCCAGCCATGGTGAAAGAACAACGGCTGTCCCTCGCCCCAGTCTTTGTAATAGATCTGCGTTCCGTCTTTCGTTGTGATCGTATTCATAATTCCTCCTCTACTCATTGAAGTTCCCTTTCCTTAAAGTTCAGTTGTATGCCATGGATTCTTTGCTGGTGCGAGGCCGAGTCGCACTGCCGTCTTTACCAGGTCGGCGAGCGATTCAGCCTTCATTTTCTGCATCATCTTGCCCCGATGAGCCTTTACCGTGATTTCACTGATCCCGAGTTTCATACCGATCTGCTTATTTAACATTCCGGCAACCACTAATCGCAGCACGTCCTGCTCACGAGGAGTAAGTGATTCGTAGCTGCTGCGCAACGCCGCTATTTCAGCTTGATCGTCGAGTACTGACGCGCTGCGCTTGATGGCGTGACGAATGGCACTCAATAGCGCCTCATCGTCAAATGGCTTGGTTAAGAACTCGACGGCTCCAGCTTTCATCGCCTGGACCGTCATCGGGACGTCGCCGTGCCCAGTAATAAAGATGATTGGCATGTCGGTTCGATCCGACGCGATTAGCTTTTGCAATTCAAGCCCGTTAAGATCCGGAAGCGAGACATCGAGCACCAGACAACTTGCCGTCGCGTCGCGTGGATGGGCCAGAAACTCTGCAGCAGATGCAAACGTCTCCGGCTGCCAGCCCGCAAATTTGATCATCAGTTCGAGCGATTCGCGCACCGAAATGTCGTCGTCTACCACAAAGACGATCGGCTTCTGCTGCGACTTTGCTGCTGCTGACATCGTGTCTGCTCAAATACTGAAATAATTAACTTGCTCGAAGCGCAGTGTTAAGTGCCTGCAACAGATCCGTCGCCTCAAATGGCTTGAAGAGACAGTCCACTGCGCCCTGGGCGATTAACCGCAGACGCTCTGCTGCATCACGGTGCGCGGTAATGAACACGATCGGAACCTTTTGATCGCGAAGGGTTAACTCTCGCTGCAGATCGGGTCCGGTCATACCCGACATCGCTACATCGAGAACCAGACAACTGGTGTCAGCGATTGATTTGGAAGCCAGGAACTCTTCGGCCGAAGAGAACGTTTGCGCCTCAAATCCAAACTCCCTAAGTAAATCGGGTAGTGACTCGCGGACGGATTCGTCGTCATCAACCACAGTAATTAGAGGAGGTGTAGCCATCAGCTATGATTCGCAAGCCCTTCCAATCCATGAAACAGTAGTCACGGAGAATGCGCCTATTAAAGCCGGATGTCTATGGTACTTTGGTATCGATACCCACCGCGATCAATACCCCGACCAATACCAAAGTATCGATCGATACTTTGGTGCAATAGATTCCCCTTTTTACTTGTGATTTACTCCGGCTCGCTCAATGAACCGAATCGGATTAAGCAGTAGAGGGTTTCAACCACTGCATATTTAGAGGAGGCACCATTATGAAAAAGTCCACTCTGTTGCTGGTGGGAGTTGTAATACTGGCCGGCGTTGTCGTATTTGCGGCAACCACATCTCCTGATGTCACTGATCAAGAGGCCGCCCCGATCTTCGTAAAGAAGATTCCACCTGGATACCGTGACTGGAGGGTGGTCTCAGTGGCCCACGAAGCAGGCGAGCTCAACGACATTCGTGCCGTTCTCGGAAACGACATAGCGATCAAGGCATACCGGGACGGCAAGCTTCCATTTCCGGAGGGCGCAATCGTTGGCCGAATAGCATGGAGCTACGTTCCGTCTGACGAAAACAATAAAAGTTTTGGCCGTGACCAGTCTTTCGTGGCCGGCTCACCCACGGATGCTTACCTTCAATTTATGGTCAAGGACTCGAAGAAGTATGCCGCGACTGGTGGCTGGGGGTATTCGTCATTTGATAAGGACGGCAAACCCACGGACGAGGTGGCGATGAAGACATGCTTCCCTTGCCATCAGGCTATCAAAGATCGCGACTTTGTCTTCACCCGCTACACGCCTTGATAACGACAATCACTGCCGAGGCATCGTGAGATGACCGCAGCCAAACAAATAAGAAACTACTCAAAGCGAGGACACGATGAAAGAAACAGATGATCGATCACGGCGTCGCTTTCTCAAGACGGGCTCGATATTGGGTCTCGCAGCCGCGTTCAGCCCTCGCACCTTCGCTGAGGCATTCACCAATTCGAATTCAAAGACTAATCAAATGGAGGACACGATGACACAAACCAATGCTGCGCAACTAGCCAACGAGCAGGCTGCTGACAAAGCCGCCATTCGTCCGTTCCATTGGAATTTTTCTGATGCGGAAGTTACAGATTTACGCAGACGCGTCAACGGGACCAAGTGGCCTGAACGCGAACAGGTCGCCGACGCATCGCAGGGCGTGCAGCTCGCGACGATGCAGAAACTCGCACGCTATTGGGGAACAGACTATGACTGGCGCAAAGGCGAGGCGAAATTGAAAGCCGTGCCGCACTTCGTGAGCGAGATCGATGGCCTCGACATTCATTTCATTCACGTGCGTTCAAAGCATGAAAATGCGCTGCCGATGATCGTCACGCATGGCTGGCCCGGATCAATCATCGAGCAGTTGAAGATCATCGACCCGCTGACCAACCCGACCGCTCATGGCGCGACTGCGGCGGATGCCTTTCATCTCGTGATTCCGTCTCTGCCTGGCTATGGGTTCTCAGGCAAGCCGACGAAGCCGGGATGGAATCCCGTTAGCGTTGCGAAAGCGTGGGCGACGCTCATGCAACGTCTCGGCTACACAAAATACGTCGCGCAGGGTGGCGACTGGGGCAATGCCGTTTCCGAGGTGATGGCTTTGCAGCAGCCGCCCGGATTGCTCGGTATTCACACCAACATGGCGGCGACGGTTCCGCCCGATGTTTCGAAGGCCCTGGCGATGGGCGGCCCGCCGCCCGCCGGCCTCTCGCCTGATGAAAAACACGCGTGGGATCAACTCGTTGACTTCTACCAGAACGGGTTAGGCTACGCCCTCGAGATGAACAACCGCCCGCAGACGTTGTACGGAATCGTCGATTCTCCGGTCGGCCTTGCGGCGTGGATGATCGACCACGACATTCGCAGCTACCAGATGATCGCGCGCGCTTTCGACGGCAAGCCTGAAGGGCTGACGCGGGACGACGTCCTCGACAACGTGACGCTCTACTGGCTGACGAACACCGCCATCTCCTCAGCACGTCTCTACTGGGACACCCGGCATACTCTTCCGCCCGGCGGCGGTTTCTTCGATGTGCGGGGAATCAAGATCCCCGTCGCCGTGAGCGCGTTCGCCGAAGAGATCTACCAGGCGCCAAAGAGTTGGGCTGAGAAGGCATATGCCAAACTCATCTTCTACAACAAGCACGACAAAGGCACCCACTTCGC
This sequence comes from Pyrinomonadaceae bacterium, assembly GCA_036560225.1. GTDB lineage: Bacteria > Acidobacteriota > Blastocatellia > Pyrinomonadales > Pyrinomonadaceae > PSRF01. The sequence goes on from DATBRN010000288.1 coordinate 19,575, forward strand.
GGCCTGGGAGCAGCCGGAGCCTTTCGTGAGCGATTTGCGCTCCGCGTTCAAGTCACTGCGGTCGGCCTAAGTGAGCTGGGAAGAAGAACAAAATGTCGCAAACAAAACGAGGCACAACGGTGGAACAGCTTGTCAGCGAAACCGATCACGTGCAGCTCAGTCGTCTTGTCACGGAACACGCGTGGAGGGCCGATAACGGTCGGGCCGACACGATCCACGAGCTATATATAGATGACGGTGAACTCATCATCGGCCCGTCAACTTTGCGTGGACGCGCAGCCATTCTCGAGTGGGGCAGGCAACTCGTTGCGAAACCGCCATGGCGAGTCATTCGTCACGTGTGCGGGAACATGCGGTTCGTTAGCAACGGGCCGAATGAGGCAGAAGGCACGACCATCCTGACCGTGTTCATGGTTGCAGGGTCCGAGACGGCTACCACTCAGCCTTTCAGCGTCGGTGAGGATCACGACAGGTTCGTTCGCACCGAAGAAGGATGGCGATTTGTCTCGCGACGTTGGGTTGAACTCTTCGCGCGAGGTGACGTTTTGAACTTACCGCAAGACGCAAACAACCTTTCGTAAGAGACGAAGCCAGTCTTAGCTGGCACGGAAACAGTAACAGTTGGCTAATTGCATTGGCCGCGAAAAAAGAAGGAGGAATATATGAAGATCGTAGTTATCGGGGGCACTGGTCTTATCGGATCAAAGCTCATCACAAAACTCAAAGCCCGCGGACATGAGGCAGTGGCAGCGGCGCCCAATACGGGCGTAAACACCCTTACCGGCGAAGGATTGGCTGACGTGCTTAAGGGAGCACAGGTCGTTGTCGACGTCTCGAACTCACCGTCATTTGAAGATAAGGCAGTGCTGGATTTCTTTCAGACCTCGACTCGCAATCTCCTTTTCTATGAAGCCGCGGCTGGCGTGGGCCATCACGTAGCGCTCTCGATCGTTGGGAGTGAGAGCTTGCCTGAGAGCGGCTACATGCGGGCCAAAGTCGCGCAGGAGAAACTGATTAAGGAAGGCCCGATCCCTTACTCGATCATCCATTCAACTCAATTCTTCGAGTTCGTCAAGCGCATCGCCGATGAAGCCACCATAGGAAATAGCGTTCACCTGCCGCCAGTGCTGTTCCAGCCAATTGCCTCAGACGATGTAGTCAGTGCGCTGTATGACGTGACCACAAGTTCACCACTGAATGGCGCAATTGAAATCGCCGGGCCCGAGGCGTTTCGTTTTGACGAACTTATTCGGAAACTACTCAGTGCGGACAACGATCCGCGCGAGGTCGTCGCCGATCCAAACGCACGCTACTTCGGCACGGAGTTGAGCGAACGCAGCATCGTGCCGGGGGACTCGGCCCAACTTGGCGAGACACGCTTCGAAAACTGGCTTAGCGATTCCAGCAGACAAGCTACGTCAGCGGGCGCTCAACCAACCACCGTGACTTCAACCAGTCCCGCGGTGCTTAAGTCAAATGAATTTCGGGTAAGCGACGTGCCGCCGGGGTCAGCTTTGCTGGTGGGCGAGGCGTCTGTCTTTAACGTCGGGGGAAGTCTCTGTGCCACGCAGGCTAAGTGCACTCACCGGCAAGGTCCGCTGAACGAAGGCAAACTCGAAGGATCAACGGTGACGTGTCCGCTGCATGGCTCACAGTTCAACGTATGCACGGGTGAGGTTCTGCGCGGTCCAGCAAGGGATCCACTCAAGACTTATGAAGTGATTGTCGATGGCGACATCGGTCGGGTAGAGGACAGCGCCGCGGCAGCCGCGAAGACAGCCTTCCAACCCGCGTGATACGAAAGCAGTGAGGAGAAACAATCCCCTGTTTGAATTCGGAAAATTTGAAGTTGCGGGAAACGACTGCGGGCCCCGTCTCAAGAAAGAGATGTTTATACATCAAAGGAGAGTTTGAAATGACTGCAATTGCCCAGAGAACTCAACCCGACGTCGCGACACGTTTACTGGCGGGTGTTTTGGTGCCTGACACGCCATTGATTTCTCGGGCCATAGAGTTCGCACGCGAGCGGTCTGAGCCCTACCTGTTCAATCATGTCATGCGGTCGTGGCTTTTTGCGGCGCTCCTCGCGCAACGCAAACAGACGGCGCATGACGGCGAAGTCCTGGCCGTGATTACGCTCCTGCATGACCTGGGTCTGACGGAAGTCTTCAATGGCCCACTGCGATTTGAAGTGGAAGGAGCGAATGCCGCACGCACCTTCGCCCGCAATGAGGATATGGACGATCGTCGGGCACAGTTGATCTGGGATGGAGTTGCGCTCAACTCGACGCCTTCAATAAGCCTCTACAAAGAGGCGGAGATAGTGTTGGCCACGATGGGCATCGGTTTGGACTGGGGTGGCTGGGGTTACGAGGCGCTGACGGATGTTGAGGTGGCGGCGATTATCGAAGAGTTTCCCCGGCTTGAAATGAAGCAACGATTCACCCAAGCCGTCTGCCGGATTGCGGAGACACGCCCGACGACGACTTACGACAACTTCGCACGTGATTTTGGTGAGCGCTTTATTCCTGGTTACAAGGCGGCGTCAACGGTGGATTATTTGCTGAACTCTCCGTTTAAAGCGTGAGCGCATGTCGGCCGCTTAGTTGGCCGCAACGCGGGAGGAATTATGACAACGCGCGCAGAATTAAGCGCCTCCGAAGAATATACGCATGGCCACACAGCTCTGATGCGCGCGGCGCTCGATGGAAATACTGAGAAAGTAAAAGAACTAATCCATCAAGGCGCTGACATTAACCAGAGAGACGACAACGGCCGGACAGCATTGATGTTTGCCGTCATCAACACTCATTACGAGACAATGAAAGTGTTGCTGGAATACGGGGCTGACGTCAACGCCAAGAGTAATAAGGGAGGAACAGCCCTAATGGGGGCTGCTTCGGGTGGTGATCTCAGAATGGTCCAAGCTTTATTGGATGGAGGTGCGCACGTGCACGCTAGCTTGCGGGAGACAAATGAGAGTGCCGTGACATTAGCTGAGAGCCACGGGCATGCCGAGATCGCTCGGCTGTTGCGGCAACTTGATTGAAAACACTGAAAGCTGGTCCACAGGTCTATTAACCAAAGGAGACTGGGATGAAGAAGATATTATCGCTAGCTGTGCTCTGTCTCGTGACGGGCATGCTGATGGCCCAACAGCCCGCCGTCAGTCAGGCCCCACACGCTTCCGTAACACCGCTCACTTCGAGAGATCTGCCCGAGTTTCCCGGCAAAGAAGTCTTGATGATCACAGTCGATTATCCACCGGGCAGCGTGGATGCCATCCACCGGCACAATGCACACGCGTTCGTCTATCTGTTGGAGGGCTCGATCATTATGCAGGTGAAAGGTGGAAAGGAAGTGACGCTGACACCGGGCCAGACTTTTTATGAAGGGCCCGAGGATGTTCACGTCGTCGGTAGGAACGCCAGCAGCACCAAACCGGCAAAGTTCGTCGTGTTCTTCATTAAAGATAAGGGCGCTCCGGTGTTAGTGCCGGCGACGGAATGAAATCAATCGAACCGCAAACAAACTCAGAGTCTGAGTCGGAGTCACCAGTTAGGAAAGGAGATTAAGAAATGAACGAATCAACTTTCGCAGGAGTCGGCGGACTGAAAATTTTTACCCGCTCGTGGCAGCCCGCAGGAAAAACACGCGGCGTGGTCGTTATCGTCCCCGGGTTTAATTCGCATAGCGGGCAATATCTGTGGGTCGGCGAGCAATTCGCGGCGAAGGATTTGGCGGCTTATGCGATCGACTTGCGCGGACGCGGGCGTTCCGAAGGCGAGCGTTACTACGTTGAGAAGATGGAAGACTATACCGACGACGTGGCGACGCTTGTCGGAACTGCGAAATCGGAAAATCCGGGTTTGCCGGTGTTCCTTCTCGGTCACAGCGCGGGCGGAGTCGTTTCGTGCATTTATGCGCTCGACCATCAATCAGAGATCGACGGATTAATCTGCGAGAGCTTCGCATACGATCTGCCGGTGCCCGGGTTCGTCCTTTCGTTACTCAAGGGATTCGACTACATCGCGCCGCACGCCCATGTCTACACCTTAAAGAATGAACACTTCTCCCGCGATCCGCTGGTTGTCGATTCAATGAATAATGACCCGCTGATTAAGGGCGAGTCTGAGGCAACGCAGACCGCGAAGGTGATGATAGATGCCGCCAGGCGGCTGCATGAAGAATTTCCCCTCATCAAACTTCCCGTACTCATTCTGCACGGCACGGAGGACAAGGCGACGAACCCGAGCGGTAGCCAGTTCTTTTACGATAACGCCGGCTCGACGGACAAAACTCTAAAACTTTATGAGGGACATTATCACGATCTGCTAAATGATATTGACAAGGAGATCGTGATGGCGGACATCAACGACTGGATCGACGCGCGTGTTTCACTAATTCGAACCAAATCAGTGGCACTCTGATGAGTTTCGTTTTCACTAACATCGGGAGGATTTCAATAATGAACTGCTGCTCACATTTGTTTGAAATCGGTAATGTTTCCCCGAGAACGCCGAACGGGTGTGAAGAGTGTTTGAAAATCGGCGACCGATGGCTCCATTTACGACTTTGCGTAAGCTGCGGTCACGTCGGCTGCTGCGATGATTCAAAGAACCAGCACGCGGCAAAGCATTTTCATTCAACCACTCATCCGTTAATTAGGTCCTTTGAACCGGGTGAGGAGTGGGGCTGGTGTTACGTTGATGAATTACTTCTTGAGTCACTACCTGGATCGTTGACGGCGGAATGGTGTGGTGTGCTCGGAGCGACACCCTGAAACCAACCTTCTAAGCCTGTACGACCGATGTCCTGGCCGGCCATCCGTCGTCATTCACGATGCACCAACTTTCAGGACAGCGGACGACTGGGTTTTTCTAGAAGACATGCTGCGGGTGTAACCTTCACGCACTAGGAATGCCCAGTCGCACACGGAATCGAAAACGAAAACGTCACGCCTGGACCATTGTTTGGCGTGGCCCATAAACGACCATGATGATTCTCAATGATCGAGCGACTTACAGAGAGGCCGATTCCCATACCATTTTCTTTAGTTGTGTAGAAAGTCTGGAATAGCCGGTCGAGCGTTTGCGGCTCGAAACCTATTCCGGAATCCTGAACGCTCAGGCGCACCCGGTTGTCTTCCTCCACTTCAGTTCTGAACCACAATTCGCGCGGACGATCATCGACAGCGCTCATTGCGTCCGAGCCGTTCCGTAATAGATTGATAATCACTTGTTGCAGCTGCACGCGATCGCCCATTACCGCCGGCAGTTCTTCGTCGAGTTCCATCTTCGTAATTACGCGGTTCCGTTCCAGCTCAGTGCGGGAAAGGGCAATTACCTCGCGGGTGGCTTCATTCAGATCGACTAACTCCGTCGTTCCATCCTTGTGAGTAAATAGCGCACGCAGTCGGGTGATAACATCAGCAGCGCGGCGGCCATCGCGAATGGTACGCTTCGCGGTTTCACGCGCGCCATCCACGTTGGGCGGCTCAGCGTCTAACATTCGCATACAGGTGCTGGCGTTGGTGATGATTCCCGATAACGGTTGATTGACCTCATGCGCGATCGAAGCCGTCAAAGCTCCCAGACTCATGGCCCTGGCCACGCGCGCGAGTTCGGACCGTGCCCTATCGAGAGCTTCGTCTGCCGTCCGGCGGGCGGTAACATCCCGAATCGCCGCGATGTACTCCAGTTGACCATTCGGGTCGCGCGTCGCCTGCGCCACTGCATGCATGTATTTGATCGACTGGTCAGGCATCAACAAGCGGTATTGCCATTCAAAATCATCAGCGCCGTTGCGCGCCTGTTCGACCATTTTCTCGTACAAAGTGAGATCTTCTGGGTGCACGCGCGTACGAATGCGCTCAAGCGTGATGTTGATTCCCGGATCGAACTCATAAATGCGATAGAGCTCATCTGACCAAGTGATTTCGTCGGTCGCCACGCACCAGGAAAAACTGCCGGTGCGACTGAGTTGTTGCGCCTGCGCGAGAAATGCAGCGCTGCGACGAAGTTCCTCTTCAATCAATTTTCTGCGTGTGACATCGGAGGTGAATCCGACCATTCGTAATGGCTCGCCCGCCTCGTCAAAGAACATGCGGCCGATGGTTGAAAGCCAATGAAGACTTCCGTCGGGCCAAATGGCGCGAAACTCGGCGGCTACCTCGCCAGTCTCATGAGCATGCTTGATCGAATCGACGACGCCGGGCCAATCCGGCGCGTAAATCATCTCTTTCCAACTCTGGTATGTTCCGTCAAAAGAGCCGGGAGCGAGGCCGTACAAAGCTTCCTGTTCGGGTGACCAGTAGTTGACCTCTTGCTGGATGTACCAATCGAAAGCCGTCGCTCTGGCAGACTTTTGGGCGAGATCGAGAAGCTCCTGGTATTCCTGCAACCGCTCTAAAGCGAGCTTTCTTTCGGTAAAGTCTTCGTGAATGGCAATGACATATCGCGGTTTGCTCTCGTCGTCGCGCAGGAGCGTGAAGATGACGTTCGCCCAGATAGTCCTGCCGTCTTTCAGAACGAAGTGCTTTTCGAGTCTTAATGAGTCACGCTGGCCGGCGCAGAGTTCGCGATAAGTGATTGAATCTTGCTCGCGTCTATCTTCGTGGGTCAGAACTTCGAATGTTTCTATCCGAGCTAGCTCGTCTTCGGTGCAGCCGAGCATCTTCTGCAACGCCCGATTAGTTCGAATCGGCACCTTGCCTTTCAAGTCAACCAGGGCAAATCCAGCGGCTGCCTCGTCAAAGATCGTTTTGAATTGCAATTCGCTGCGCTTCAGCGCTTCTTCACTTAAAGCGCGCTCGATGGCAATGCTGGCTATATGAGTCACCTGACTGATCAAATCCAGCTGAAGTTGAGTTGGACTTGAAGGATGATCTTGAAAGATGGCGAACGTTCCCAACACCTGGCCATCGCGTGAATAAATCGGCGTCGACCAGTGGGATCGGATTCCGTGCGCCAGCAGGAGTGGTCGAATCGTGGCCGTTTCGAATCGCGGATCCGCATCGATGTCGGTGACGAGAACTTGGGACTTAGTAAGCGCGGCAAGGCCGCATGGACCGGCGTCGGACGTCACGGTCAATCCATCTACCGGGTCATTGAAAGTCGCGGGCAGACTGGGGGCCGCGCCCAGCCTAAACGTAGCGGTACGAGAGTTGATCAAATAGATTCCACACTTGCATTCGCCGCCGGTGTCCTCAACGAACTTGCATAATTCAGTCAGAACGTCAGTCAGCACGTGGCCGGATGCGACCATTTCCAGTAGACGCTTTTCACCGGCAAGCTGCGCCTCGGCGCGCTTACGATCCTCGATGTCGAACGCAGTCGCGTACCACCGATCAATCCTTCCCTGATCGTCGAGCAGAGGATTGTAGCGGACTAGGAACCAGCGATATTTGCCGTCCTTAGCAAGCGCGCGTTGTTCATATTCAAACTGTACGGGACGTTTGAGGGCCTCCTTGCGCCACTCGTGCAGCCTTTCCACATCGTCAGGGTGGTAAAACCGAGGGCGAAAGTCCTCGTTCTGCATATCCTGCAGGGTGATACCGTAGTAATCCAGCACCGCTTGATTCACCGACAGTACGGACCCATCGGGTCGCGACACTTGTATGAGGGTTGGGATGGTGTTTATTGTCAGACTCAAATTGCGTTCGGCAGATCGTAATGCTTCTTCAGCTTGCTTTCGGTCATCAATATCGATCTGCAGGTGAAACCAATGAAGGATGCGTCCTTGTGCATCCCGTAAAGGTAAGCCAAGCACATTGAACCAGCGATAGACGCCATCCGCTCGGCGGTGGCGGCTTTCGACGTTATAGGCGCTGCCGGTTTGGTGTGCCTCGAGCTGCGCGGCGATTGTCCGTTGAAGATCACCTGGATGAACAACGTCCGAGCTTTTCCAACCTTTCAATTCCTCGAAGGTCTTGCCGAAATATTCGAGCGTTGGTTTATTTAGGGCCTCAACTTCTCCAGATGGTGAAGTGACCGCAACCGGCGCCGGAATGCTCTCAACGATCAGGTTAAATAGCTCTCCTTCACTCAGCGCCTCTTCCGCTTGCTTACGTTCGGCAAGTTCTCCTTTTAGTCGTTCGATAGTCGCGGTCAGTTCCGCGGTGCGTTGAGCTACGCGCCGATCAAGCTCCTCAGTGAAGCTCTGTTGTTCCTCGACTGCCGTTGCTGCGGATCTCTTCATGGCTGACACCTCTGGCTAGTGTGCCTACTGATTCACGGGCGAGCTTCCAAAGGCGGGGGACTTAAGCGACGGGATTCTATGCCTTAATCGACTAATACCAAAGTATCGATCGATACCTTCGTCTAATAGATCAATCTCCGCACTCGCGGTCTAATGCCGAAACACGCAGCGACCGAATAATTAGATCGGAGTGCCGCAAACATAAGTTTCAAATTTCAAAAAAAGGAGAATTGTAATGTAGAACTTTGCACAGAATGGAGAAAGAGTGGAAAACGCAGACGGTCTAAGAATTTTCTTTCGCAGTTTGCGCCCTGAAGAAAGACCTCGTGGCTTTGTCGTCATCGTCCCAGGTTTAACGCCCACAGCGGCTACTACACATGGGTGGCCGAGCAATTCGTTGCCAATGGCCTGGCCGTATATGCAGTTGACCTGCGTGGTCGTGGGAATTCGGATGGCGAGCGTTTCTATGTAGACAACTTTGAAGATTATGTCAGGGACGTTGAGGCCGTCGTAAATGTGGCAAGATCACGAGAATCCAGCTTGCCCTTTTTCCTGCTCGGTCACAGCGCTGGCGGCGTTGTCTCTTGCCTCTACACTCTTGATCACCAGGCCGAACTTGCTGGACTGATTTGCGAAAGTTTCGCCCACGAGTTACCTGCGCCCGATTTCGCCCTCGCAGTATTCAAAGGGCTGGCCTACGTCGCGCCTCACGCACACATCCTTCACCTTCCGAACGAGAGGTTCTCGCGCGACCCGAAGGTGGTGGAAGCCATGAACAACGATCCGCTGATTGCCCATGAAACTCAGCCGACGACAACTATGGCCGCGCTGGTTCGTGCTGACGAACGACTCAAGAAGGAATTTCCTCTCATTACTTTACCGGTCCTGATCCTTCACGGCACTTCAGACAAAAACACGAGGCCCAGCGGCAGCCAGCATTTTTACGACATGGTGGGCTCGCCTGACAAAACGCTGAAGTCTTACGAAGGGAGTTTTCACGATCCTCTCAACGACAATGACAAGGGCGTGGTGATGCAGGACATCCTGGGCTGGATCAATGCTCGGGTTCCCTCCGCGTTTGAAATTCCGGCCCGAACTCAGGTTGCGTCACTGTGAGAGCATGCGAGAGTAACGACCAATCATCAGAACACACAAGGGGTTCACCTCCTATGCTTCGACGGAAGGCTGGCGACGACGGCGGCGTGCAGCGGGCGCTGTCCGCGCGTCAAACACCGAAACAATCAACAGCAAAATACCAAAAGATGAATAAGGAGCTACTGCCATGAAGAACCCGATCACCCCCGAGGGCGCTGCTTCAGCGCAGAACCCGCTGCCGCCTGTGCCCACCACGAAGATCCTGGCGATCTTCCATTTCATGGGCACGCCCCTGACACCCGCCCAGCACGCCCAGATCATGCCGCACGAAGTGCATGACACGGTGGATGCTTATCTCGCAGGCAAGATAGACCAGTGGTATTTCCGGACCGACGGGAAGGGAGTGGTTTTCATCGTCAACGCAAGCACACCGGAAGAGGCGAAAAACATTGTGGAGAAATTCCCGCTGGGGGCAGGCCGGTTTGATGGGCTTTGACTATATCCCGCTAGGTCCGCTCAGTCCGCTCCGCATCATCAATGACATGGTGAAGTGAATTTGCGTTGCCGCGAGAATTGAGTCGGAGGAAAGAGCAATGAATCCTGTGGAGATCGCGGCGCTCGACGCGCTGGACCTGCTCGTCGTCGTGGACAACGAGAGCGACACGCTATCCAGCGTGGATAAAGGTGTGCCGCAGCTTCCCGAGCTCGGGCGACTGGTCGCGCGTGTTCCCCATCTTGCGCCCACGGACGGCCATGACTGCGTCGAGCCCTGGGGGCATCTGTGCCTCGCCTGCCACGGCTTCTCGACGCTGGTCACGGGGCGGCGCGGCTCCGAAGAGCGCTCGGTCCTCTTCGACGTCGGACCCTCCGCCGAGGTCTGGCTGGAGAACGCTCGTCGGCTCGGCGTCCGGCTCGCGTCCATCGAAGCCGTGTGCCTCTCGCACTGGCACTCGGACCACAGCGGCGGGCTCCCGGGGTGGTGGCTGCCATCACTCAGTCCCGCCTCGACGAAGGGCTCCCGCCACCGATCGTCGATCTACACCCAGACCGGCCGGACCAGCGTGGCACCATGACCCCTGCCGGGATGCTGGTGCTGTTGAACCCGGAGCCGACGTTCGAGGCGATCGAGAGCGCCGGTGGGCGCGTCACGAAGCACGCCGAGGCGAACCCGTAACACTCGCCACCCTGCCGATATCGTCATGATTGTAGTTTACCTGCGCGCCGAAGGGATCGGTGATGCTGGCCAGCTCGCCGGCGAGGTTGTAGCTGTAGCCCAGTGTGTAAGAACCCAAACCGCCGCGTCGCGAGCGACCGGTGGTTTTCCGCTAGTCTAACACCATGAGTATGTGTTCCCGAGCGTCGAACTGCAATGAGTCACGCTGCCAAGCAGCTTCGGGCGCGCTCTCAGTGAGTCCTCACAGATTCAACTTCGTCAAGCGCTACTACTCAAACTCCGCGTTCTAGTATTTGCTTATTTCTTGATGGCGTCAGCTCGCACTGATTTTTTTGTTCTAACGCTTCTACCTGAGCCACTCATTGCGATCTCGCACGCGCGTCTAATGCCAAAGCGAAAAGCCGCCTTCACGCGCGGCATCATCGGCGCTGCGGATCGTAGCCGGCGGCAACGTCGTTAACCGTTTTGAGTTTCCGTTGATTGAAGGTCATCACAGTTACGCCGCGCCGAATCAGTTCCGCTGGATGCGGCTTGCAGATCGGAGAATGCGAAAACAAGGTCCGGGTCCAGTGCAAGAATTTTGTCGAACTTGGCATTGATGAATGCAAAGATCTTCGGCTTTAAGCGCGCCTCTGCGGGTCTGACGGTGTAGCCCGAAACACCAACGATACGTTCCTGTTCGCCAAGAAAGTAGAGCGTCTCGGTAGTTTCCTCAGTGAGACAAACGATCCGCCGTGGATATGACGTTAAATGTTCAATCTAGACAGTCACCTGGATTTCCCTTTCTGATTACCTAGCTTCGGCTCCTTCGAAACACTTGCGACACTCACACGCGCGACACTTGGCGCGCAATCATCTGGAAAACCGAGTGCACGGTAAATAACATCCATCTTCAGATTGCGCCTGTAATGATCAGCCAACGCGTCGTAGCGCCTTTCCCGTTCGAGAAGTGGGTCAACGACGCCTGCAGTCCAGTCTTGCTTGCCACAAATCTTCCGCCAAAAATTCAGGAGCAACGTTAAACCTTCGCCAGAGTCGAATAGTCCATGCAAATAAGTGCCGAGTATCCGACCGCTAGCGCCGATTGCACCATCTGTATGCGCTTCGTTATCACCTAGCCGTTGCAATTCAAAAAGCGGTGGGGTTCCATTTCTCAACAGTGTTTGTCCAAGGTGAATCTCATAGCCGTTGAATAGAGGATCGGAATGATGGCCGACATCGCCCTCGAGGCAATGCGGTTTCGCAAGGCGCGCTGTCGCTTGGCGAGTAACTTTCTCGCGCTCAAGGACGGTCGTGAAATCCAAGAGATTGAAGCCGGATACAACTTCGACATCACTTTCAGTGTGATGGGGATCGCGTATCTCACGGCCCAACATCTGAAACCCTCCACAGATCCCCACGAGCGGCTTGCCGGCAGCCACGTGCGATTCGATAACCGGTTCCCATCCGTTTTTCCTCAGCCAAAGGAGATCGGGGATCGTGTTCTTACTGCCGGGCAAAATCAGCACATCGGCGGCGCGTGCTTCTTCAGGTCGCCGCGTGTAATAGACAACCACGCCGGGCACATTCTCCAGCGCGGTAAAATCGGTGAAGTTGGAAAGATATGGTAGTCCGACTACACACACGCACAAACAATCTTTGCGGTCGAAAGGAGGCCGTACAGCGCGGCGATCGAGCGAAACGCTATCTTCATCATCAATGCCGTGATCGTGCAGGTACGGAATGACACCCAGACATGTTTGTGAAAGCCGCTCCTCAAGATAACTGATGCCGGGTGTGAAAAGACTTACGTCGCCACGAAACTTATTGATGAGGAAGCCACAGAAGCGGCGGCGCTCTTGCGGCTCAAGCAAAACGTAAGTGCCGACCAGCGAAGCGAACACGCCTCCGCGATCAATGTCGGTCACCAAGAGGCAAACCGCATCCGCGATCTCTGCCATCTTCATATTCACAACATCCCGGTCTTTGAGATTCATTTCAACCGGCGAGCCCGCGCCTTCCAGCACGATAACTTCATAACGGGCCGCCAGACTTCGATAGGCCGAACTGACCGCTTCCAGCAGCTGCGGTTTGAGGCGGTAGTAGTCAACACCGGAGTAGTTTCCCAAGACCTTGCCGTTAACGACGACTTGCGCGCCCACATCGGAAGTTGGTTTGAGCAAGATTGGATTCATATCAACGTGCGGCTCGACTCGCGCCGCCTCCGCCTGCATTGCTTGCGCGCGTCCTATCTCGTGACCTTGCCTCGTGGCGAAAGAGTTGAGAGCCATGTTCTGAGCTTTGAAAGGAGCGATGTCGAACCCGTCTTGCCGCAGGATGCGACACAGCGCCGCGACTGTGAGCGACTTGCCCGCGTCAGAAGCGGTACCCAATACCATTAACGCCTTTGCTGTTATAACCCTACCCTCCTCCATCAAATCGCCGATGCGCTAGTCACATCGCCGAGTAACGTTGCTGTCTCCTTAGCAAGAACAAAAAGATTGGACCGCCAAGCAATGCGGTGATCGCTCCTACCGGCAGTTCACCTGGCGAGATCACTACCCGAGCGATGGTGTCAGCGAGAATCAAAAAAGCTGCACCTAACAGAAACGAAGCTGGCAACAAGACCCGCACGTCTTGACCAAAAATAAGTCGTCCCGCGTGCGGCACAATCAGGCCAACAAAACCAATCGCACCACCCACCGAAACAGTCACCGCGACAATCAGAGAACTGGCGATGAAGACCATTCGTTCCGTGCGCCGTACGTCCACGCCAAGGCTCGCTGCCGATTCTTCGCCGGTCGCCAAAAGATGAAGATCGCGTGCATGCGCACCGAGAACTAGCCAAGCCGGTACGAGGAAAACGAGCATCTTCCAAATCAGATCAAATCCGACGACGTCGAGGCTACCGATCAACCACCGAAGAATCTGCAGTGAGCGCCCATACGAAGTGAGATACTGAATTATGAGGACACCTGCCGAAGCGCTGAGATTCAACACTACACCCGCCAGCAGCAGTGCACCGGGCAAGATCACGCCGCCACCTGAACGGGCCAGTCGATAGACCAGCAGCACAGACACGGTTGCGCCGCCAAAGGCGGCAATAAAGATCAGCGGAACACCCGCCAGGTTTAATCCGAGACCGAAGGCAATCGCGACGCTAGCACCCAGAGACGCCCCGCCCGTTACTCCGAGCGTAAATGGGTCTGCGAGAGGATTGCGAAAGAGCGCTTGAAGCGCGACCCCAACCATTGCCAGTGACGCGCCGACCATGCCGGCCATCAAGACGCGCGGCAATCGTAGACGAAAGAAGACGGCACGAGCGATTGGATCACTTTTGAGCGCTACCAGGTTAAGGGGTTGATAGCCCACATAGAGACCAATTAAAATCGCTATGATCAGGCCCACCATCAGCGCAAGAGCAATCCGCAGCCGGACTCCGACGCGCGCTCGATTGCCTGGACGCCTGCCGTCATTGTCGACGTGCGGGTTTGCCAAGCTAGAGTTCAACTCTACGCCTTCAGATAATCTTACACTCTGGCTTCGCCTGATTGGCATCACAATTCCGACCACACAAAAGTGCGCCCGTTACTGCGCATCGTCCGCACGGGGGCGCCGTAAACATCACTAAGCACACTGTCGTTCAGAACTACTTCAGGCGAACCCTTCGCAACCAGGCGCCCGCATTTCATGGCGAAGATCATATCGGCAGCGGAATCAAGCAGCATCAAGTCATGCGTGATCATCAAGATGGTGATCCCGCGCTCGTCCCTTAGTCTGCGTAGCGCCCTGGTGAGCTGCGTGCGATGCTTCAAGTCCAAGGCGCTCGCTGGTTCATCCAACAACATCACCTCTGGCTCTTGCGCAAGAGCGCGTGCAACGGTAACCAATTGGCGCTCGCCACCTGACAACTCGGTAATCTGACGCGCCGAGAGATGTGCCGCGTCAAGCGTGGACAGTGCCGCCAGCGCGATTTGTTCATCATGCGCGCTTTCAAAACGAAACCGGCCGCTGTACGGACTACGCCCCGTTAAGACCACCTCCAGCGCCGTGAACGGGAAGACGGTGGAAGTCGCTTGCGGAACGTATGCGATTTGTTTTGCCCGCTCGCGTGGACTAAGGTTCGAGAGTGAAGCGCCCTTGAGGGCCACTTCACCACTGGCTGGCGCAAGCAGTCCGGCTAATAACCGAATCAGTGTTGACTTGCCGGATCCGTTCGCGCCGATAAGCGCTCCCATCGCACCTCGTGGCAGTACCAGCGAGACATCGATGACTGCCGGTGACTCGGCATAAGTGAAGCTCAGATTTCGCGCTTCAATAAGCGGGTCATCGATTAACGCATTTGGCCCATCAATCCGACTCGCCCGCGCCGCATGAAAATCACTTTGCATCAGTGAAACTTTCTGGGTGAAGAGCCCGCGCGAACAATTGCGCGGTGTGTCCGACAAACTGGCTGGGATGAATGACAAATGGATCACTCATCCAATAGATCCTCTTGTCGCGCACGGCGCGCACCTCTGCAAGTTCATTCCATACGGCTACCGGGTCCTCGCCCAATTTGCCTTTCGAGCCATGGACCATGTCGATGATCACCTCAGGATTTAGGGTTAGCACCGCCTCTTTGTTGATCTTGCCATAGCCGCGCTCGGATTGAGGGGCGATCGAATCACCGCCCGCTATACCAATCAGTTCGTCGAGATAGCTTCCGCGTGTTGCCGTATAAACGTCGCGGATTGTTCCCGGAACACGATCGACTACGCACAGCACGCGAGGGTGTGGGCGGTCAGCGATGGCCTGTCGCACGGCATCGATCTCGCCCTGGGTTTTTGCCGTCAGACTTGCCGCTTCTTGTTCATGGCCGGTTGCGCGACCGATATCTCCGATTGACGCGAAAATGTCAGCCAGAGTTTGGCTCTTCACAAAGAGGGAGCGCACCCCCAGTCCATTCAGCTTATCTAGCAGAAATGGCTCCTGCGCATCCACTCCGATTACTAAGTCCGGTTTAAGGGCCATCACTTGTTCGAGATTGGTTTTATCCCAGCCGTTAACGCGCGGCTTATTCTTAACGTCTTCGGGATACGTGCAATATTGCGAGACGGCAATGACCTGCGGCCATGAGCCGATGCCGTAGAGAATTTCGGTCACGTTGGGGCTGAGTGAAACGATGCGTTGCGGATGCGGGTCTGCGCTCGTCTGCTGTTGCTGCGACTGTCGATCGCCACAGCCTGCAAACAGCGGAATCAAGACTGTAAGCAGTCCCACCAAAGCCGCCGCACTACTTGGTCTCTTCGTTGTTATCAACATTCCCATCGTCGTTTCCCTTTAGTGCGTGGTCATAAGGACAATGGCGGCAGCCCCGCTCGCAACAATAGCCGCGACGCAGGTGATAACGGGCCGTAAAAACCATTAGCCCGCGGTCAATGTAGTAGTCCTCGTTTTCAACCAACGTAACGACTTCATCTGGGCTGACACCTTCGGTCATAAGCTCAAAAGACAAACATTGCGCCGGCGCGACCCGTTCGGCCCGGAGTGCGAAAGCCATTCTCGAAGTATTCGCGGTCGAAAAGATTGTCCACGTAACCGAAGAAACGAACCGAACGCGACTCTTTGATCGGTAGTGTGTAGCTGGCGCCCAAGTCGGTGTGCAGGGATTCTGCGATCGCCGACTCATCGCGTTCATCCATCTTTTGTCGATCCACGACCGTGATGGCTTTCGAAACTACGTCCACTGACTGAGGAGTGTCGGATGCTGTAACGACAACAATGCTGCGCACAACTGACAGCTCCAAGGGAATTTCGAGTGTCGCCGTCTTACCTCGCTCGAGGACTACTTGCATCGCAATTGCAGAGGCAAATCCCTCAGCCGCCAATTCCACCAAATACTCTCCTGGCCCAAGCCTCTCAAAGCGAAAAGTACCCGTTGAATCTGTGGTCGTCGTCAGGCGAAAAGTGCGCTCACGTGCATATAGCGTTACGATTGCGCCCGGCAAGCTTGCCCCTCGCGGATCTTTTACATGACCAGTTAGGCTCGTATTGTTATTGCCCTTTGTCTGTGCCAACGCCGGCGCTGATTCTGTTAGCGCGAACGCGAGCGCGAATACGATCACAATTAAATCTCCGCTGTTAATTCTCTTCATGATTCAAGTGTCTCCTTCTCCTCCCCTTCGTAAGAGTGGTAAAGACGCGCTCTTAGAGGCCGGTCTCCTGACTCACGGCCAAACTACTGACCTACTTTGCGCGCCTTCCCATCCGATTTGAGACAGTGGCTTTTGGTCGCGGATTTCGTTGCCGTTCACAATTGCGAGGGCAGTGGCGGTATTGCACCGCTCTTCCCGCTCACCTCTGACGCATCATGGTTATCAAAGACAAGGTACAAAGAGAGCTCCAGGCTGTTACAAACCCCTGCTGTCACACAGGCTGAATCTCAACAGGTTGAGTAATTACGAAGCGGGAATAACGGGATGGGTAGAGGCGGTGAAGTGGACAGCAGAAATACAAAACGCCCTCGATCTCCTATGTAGAAGATCGAGGGCGTCCAAGGATTTCACTGTTTGCGTAATCAGGTAATTGACGGACTACCGAAATCTGGCGGAGCCCTTACACTGATCTCAGCGCTCGACGCCACTCGCCCTTTCCCGGAGCGTATGTGGTCGCTTCCATCTAACAGCAGGCAAGGTTTCCTGACTCCCGGCTCGAACGCGTCGCTTCGCGGCCTTCCCAATCTCCAAATGAGATCAGTGGCCATTATGATGGAAGCTACGCAATCGCCGGTACACAGTGGCGGGAACCGTGCGGGCTTTACACCCGCTTCCCTTGTCACCCTCTATGGGCACCTGTGACGGCCAACTCAAGTGACTCGGCAACCATGTCCGCCGGACGCTCGAATTGAATAGCGAAGTAACTATTTAGTTTTTAAAGGATCGAATTCTCTGGCAGTAAGCTCTCTTTGGCCATCACCACGCGTTGAGCATCAGCGCCAAACTACTACCAAAGTCACCCTGCAGCATAACGCGCTAACATTTGATTGGCAAGTACGTCCGAGCCGGGGCCGTCATGAGCAGGCCTCAAGCTCTTCGAAATCAAAAGGTTTGTAGCAGAGTCTGTACTTGTCCTCGTATTGGGGCACCTCGCCGACGAGTTCGGCGCCGTTGGCGCGCAGGCGAGCGACAGTGTCGTCGACGCTTTCGACTGTAAACATGACGCTCCGGAGGCCCAGCGTGTTCGGCGGTGTGATCGCCGGTTCGATCTCGACCAGTTTTGGATTGCGAAACACTTCACGAAATGTCTCCAGTAGCGCTTCTTGCTCTTCCGTGCCCTGTCCTACTTGTAAAACGCTACCGTCGGAAAGAACTCTCGACTCTATGTCCAAAGCCGTCTTTCGATCTCTTGTCTCTAGGTAGACAACTTCCTCATCTGTATTCCGAGTGCTGCCATTAAGCTGAGTGAGATCGAAGTCCTTCCAGTGCTCAGGAGCGTTGAGAAAAACCACTGTGTTTTGCGGGCCGACCAGTCGAACGAAAGGATCTTCTCTAGCCGATCGACCTTCAAGACCTACCTCATTTTTCAGAGCTTCTATGCCGCCTGTCTGATGTTGCGCCGCGTACTCGCTGAGTTTCTGGTGCGTTTCTTCCCGGTTCTTTCGACGTACGGATGAAGACAGCAAAAAGTACGCGAGAAGAAATAGAAACGACGTGCTCAGAATGAAAAAAGCGGAATACCAGATAATCAGCCTGAAGGTAATCGTCTTCCGAAGTCTCACAAGATGTTTCGGGCTAAGAGACTTTAAGAACATAGCCAACTCCCCGAATCGTATGGATCAGTTTCTCGGTGAAGTTCTTGTCGACCTTATTTCTCAATCGGCAGACCAGCACGTCCACCACATTCGTCTGAGGGTCGAAGCCGTAGTCCCACACGTGTTCCAGGATCATGGTCTTGGAGATCACTCGCCCGGCGTTGCGCATTAGGTATTCCAGCAAAGCGAACTCGCGCGCCTGAAGGTCTAGCTTTTCACCTCCGCGAACAACCTCGCGCGATAGGAGATTCACGGAAAGATCGCCAACTTGCATTCGAACGGGGTCGACTGCAACATTCCCGATAGCGCGACGATGCAATGCTTGAACACGGGCGAGAAGTTCTGAAAAAGCGAACGGCTTAACCATGTAGTCGTCCCCTCCTGCTTGCAAACCTCTAACTCGATCATCGACGGACCGTTTGGCGCTTAGAATCAGGACTGGAGTATTGACCTCTTGCTGCCGCAACCTTTCAATGAGTGAAAGGCCATCCAGTTGGGGCAACATGAGATCAACGACAGCCGCATCGTATTTCCCTGTCGCGGCCCGGTGAAGCCCATCTTCGCCGTTGGCTGAGTGATCTGTCGCGAAGCCCGCCTGCTTTAGACCGTTAACAATGAAGGAGGCTATCTTATCGTCGTCTTCTATTACCAGCACTATCACATTTAGTTCCTCGGTTTGGGATGAAGCATATGTCGTTAGTCAGTAATCTACCGCTGGCACTTAAATACACAATTCTAGTCGATTTTCATGCTGGGCCTAAGCCTCATCATCACTGGCCATCATGACCTCGCCGGGCCTTGATCACTGTATAGACCTTTCTCCCTTCGGCCAGACTCAACTTCGGGGTGTTCTAAACCCGTTCTCAAGGAAATGAGGAAAAACTTCTCCAGGGTTCCTTGAGTGGCTGCGCCCGCTCAAGCGCACCCGATTTCAATAAGGAGTCGGCTCCCATCGAATAGGACTTCCGATGGGTCGATCAGACATCCAGTCCGAAAGCGAAATAGTTTGTGACCAACTTGTGACCAGAATACACGCAAACAAATCGCATTAGATACGAGCAAGTGGAATAAATGTCGTCTCGCTTTCATTGGCAAGGGATGCTACTGAAAAATGGCTTGTCATTAAGTTGTTGAATTCAATGATGAATGGAGTAACGAATCGGTTTTAGGGACCTGCTGATAAGAAACAGAAAGGGCGACTCACGGAGAATCGCCCTAAAATCACTGCTAGGATTGAAAATAATGGTGAGCCGTGGAGGGCTCGAACCTCCGACCCGCTGATTAAGAGTCAGCTGCTCTACCAACTGAGCTAACGGCCCTGACGGTTGAAGAAAATTATACGTTGGTGCGCTAACGTGTCAAGCGAACGCTGCTTTCGGAATCTTGGTGAGCATCAAAAGAAGTTCAGAGTACAAGCTTTAGCTTGCGCGGTTATGGGGGAGTTGACCCTGTAGAACCAGCAACCTAAAGAGTTGTACTCTGAACTTTCGCTATGAGGCCGCGGCACATTCTCTTTCTGAGAGGAGCTTGCGAACGTTCTCGATCAAATCATCGATGTCAGGCTTCGCCACATAAGCATCAGCTCCTGCCGCGAGTGCCTCTGCCCTGTGAATGTCATAAGCATCGCCGGTATAAAAGAGGCATGGAACGCCAGGGGTCACTCCAAGAAGTTTGGTGCAAAGGTCAACGCCACTGCCATCAGGCAAATGCTTGTCAAAAACGTAAAGGTCAAACTCCTGGCTCGTCGCCAGTCGTAACGCCTCCTTCATCGTGACCGCAGTCACCACTTCATAATCTTCCTGAGTCAGTAACAACTTGAGCATCTCTGACGTGTCTTCATGATCGTCAATGCAGAGGATGCGACATTTGACCTGCGCCATAGGGGAAGCCTCCTTGTGCTTGAACAATGTTGAGGGAAGAGGACTGGATTCTAAACTTATTTCATCCACAAGACCAGAAGGCAGAAGGCAGAAAGATCAGATTTTCCATTTGTCATATCACATTTTTCATTTGTCATTGCAAGACCGTCTATTTAGGTGTTTCGGGAGATGAAAAATTGACATTTGTCATTTACCACTGTGTTCGCGAATTCTCGAACGCGAGTTCTCTAAAATGACAAATGAAAAATGTGATATGACAAATGGAAAATCTGTTCTTCTG
>DATBRN010000289.1:0-10515 GCA_036560225.1 Pyrinomonadaceae bacterium
ACCTGTGTGAAATAACTGTCCCAGCCATACATCTCATTGAAGCGCCCGCCCGGCACGACGTAAGGGTAAGGAAGATAAAGCAAGCCGTGCTCTTTAATGTCCATCGGATTCTCCGGTAGTTGTCGGAGTTGGATCTGGGCAAAATCGGTGGCAGTCATTTGAGCGCGCAAAGTGTCTTCTATACGCTTGAGATTCTGCCGTCGAGAAACATAAACGGGCCACCGCCCGTCAGCCATAGGCTTGAACTTCGGATCCGGGGCGGCCCTGGCAAGCTGGGCGCTCGAGCGTGTCAAGGTAAGCCAGCTTTGTTTGATATATTTCTGGATCGCCCGAAGTTGCTCCGCAGATGCCTTATCTGCACCGGATTCGGACAAGGCTAAGGGAGAAGAGATCAGTAATAGAATCGTTATAAGAAAGAGGAAATGTTTCCTGGCTTGGGATTTCTCTGTCATACTCACATTTCTCCCGAGGCCATGCATGTCGGCATTAATTTAGGCTTTAGTCGCAAGAAATCGAACTTGGCTTGGCGAACGTAGCATAAGTTAAATTGTAAATCCTGCACAACAAATTCCTGTAGCTGAAGAGCTTTTCTAGCAGATGCCGAGAAGGTCTTTGTTCGAAAACAAGAAATTCAATATTACTTGTCTGGAGCGATAAAATGGCAGACCTCCAGCTTAAGGGCGTATCCAAGGTCTACTCGGGAAACATTTGCGCGGTCGCTCCTACGAGCGTTGACATACAAGATGGCGAATTCGTCATTCTTGTTGGCCCATCGGGGTGCGGAAAATCTACGTTGTTGCGCATGATTGCCGGACTCGAATCGGTCTCTCAGGGAGAAATCTATATTGGCGGCAGGTTGATCAACAATGTCCCAGCCAAAGACCGTGATATCGCCATGGTCTTTCAGAATTACGCCCTTTACCCACACATGACCGTCTACGAAAACATGGCGTTTGGCTTGAAGATGAGAAAGCTTCCCAAGTCGGAGATAGACCGCCGCGTCCGCCAGGCGGTGGACATATTGGACCTTAACAATTTCCTGGACAGACGACCCAAAGCCCTGTCCGGCGGTCAGCGCCAGCGCGTGGCCGTCGGCCGAGCTATTGTGCGACAACCGAAACTCTTTCTCTTCGACGAACCGCTTAGTAACCTGGATGCGAAGTTGAGAGTATCGATGCGGGCCGAACTGATTAAGCTGCATAAGCGGCTGGAAGTCACGATGATTTATGTCACTCATGATCAGATTGAAGCGATGAGCATGGGTGATAGGTTGATCGTGCTCAAGGATGGAATCGTGCAACAGATAGGCGCGCCCCTCGAGATTTATGATCACCCCGCCAATCAGTTTGTTGCCAGCTTTATTGGCAGCCCGCCGATGAATTTTATCAACTGTGCGTTGGTTGAGCGCGATGGCCACCTGTTTCTCACAGGCGCTGGTCTACACGTTAAGCTTCCCACCGAAAAGAAAGCAGCGTTATCCGAGGTTGTCAGCAACGGGCCCCTACCCATAGTCCTCGGCATTCGGCCCGAAGACTTTTCTGAGCGACGGTCATACGACCATAAAGCTGATAGCAACATTGTCCAGGCACGAGTGAATTTCCTGGAGCCTCTCGGCAGTGAGGTGCTTGCCACTTGCTCGCTCGGAGCACACGAGATCATCGTTCGTCTGAGTCCACGAAGTGACGTGAAGAGCGACGAAATGATCGAGTTAGTCATCAACATGGAACGTGCAAGGCTTTTTGATCCGGCGACACAAGGGGCGATTTTGTGAATGCGCGAGCACTGCAGCGTATTGCTATAGTCTGGCTGCTTACTTTGGTTGCGTGTTGTACGTCTCCGCGTCAAGCGGAGATCGCTCCGCCGGGCAGTCCCATCACACTCACCTACTGGAGCGCGACCAATGCTCAGGAGCTTGAGTTTGCCAACAAGGTTTCGGCTGAGTGGAACGCGAAACACCGCGAAGTTCAAATAAAAGTCGAGCCAGTTCCTCAGGGGCAGTCGTCGGAAGAAGTCATACTCGCCGCTATCGCCAGCGGTACGACGCCGGATATCTATGCCAATGTGTTCCCCGGCGCGATGCAAGACTTACTCGACGCACGGGGTGTGGTCCAACTCGATGATTACCCGGATTTCTTCGACGTTATGCGTGAGCGCATGATGCCGGAACTTTTGAACCAGTATCGCTCTTCGGATGGCCATTTTTATCAGGTTCCGTGGAAGTCGAATCCGATTATGGTGCTGTACAACACGCGGATGTTGCGCGATGCTGGGGTCTCATCATTGCCAACCACTTACTCGGAGTTTCTCTCGGCCGCGGCACGCGTGACACGCGATCGTGACGGCGATGGGCAGATTGACCAGTGGATGCTGGTGATCGATTACCTTCCCATCTGGTATAAACGGCTGTTCGATTTTTTACCGCTTTACCTTGCTGCATCGAATGGGCAAAACTTGCTGGAAGGTCGTCAAGTCAGGTTCGATAATGAATCCTCATTCGGCACCTTTCGCTTCTTGCACGAATGCTTTGCCAGAGGTTACGCCCCCCGCCAGATCTTTCAAGGTGATGTTTTCCTCGATGGACGCGTAGCGGCGAGGTTCGTCGGACCGAATAGCATCGGTCATCTTGAGCGCTACCGTCCTGCCGATTTCGAGTACGACTACGGGCCAATCCCGCGTCCTGACGCCGCCACCGGCCAGCCCGTCAGCTACGCCGATCCGAAGAGCATTGTTATCTTCAAAACATGCCAACACCCGCGCGAAGCTTGGGAGTTCATCAAATTTATCATTTCGAAGCAGAACGATCTACAGTTGATGGAATTGAGCAGCCAGTTGCCGATCCGTGCAGGACTGCTTGAGGATCAAAAGTTCGCCGATTATTTTAGGCGCAATCCAAAGCTGGTCAAATTCGCCGCGCAGGTAACGACCGCGCGCAGCATTGACTCAGTTGCAGAATTGAAAGAAATTCTTGATGTTATTGCTCAAGAAGTTGAAGCTTCGGTCGTCTTCGATCTAAAACCGCCCGACCAATCTGTGCACGATGCAGCCCGGAGAAGCCAACAGATTCTCGACGTTGAGTAAGGCCCTGGCAGCCCAGCGAGCTCGACTGCACAGTCTCGCTAAGGTTCTTCGACCAAAGGACCGCGCCTCTGATCAGAGAGATCAGGTGGGTTACGTGATGGTGCTTCCTTACCTTCTTCACGTCGCTGTGTTTCTCGGGTACCCGCTCGCCTTCGCCTTCGTTCTTATCTTTCATCGTTGGAACATCTACACGCCGATGAAGTGGGTTGGTGTGGGCAATATTAAACTCTTGCTCACTGATCCGCTGATTTGGCGTGCGCTCTTCAACACGCTTTACTTCTTGCTGATCCATATTCCGTTGCAGTTGGTCCTCGCTCTGGGTTTGGCCCAATTACTTAATCAAAAGATTCGCGGACGAGCATTCTTTCGCGCGAGTTATTTTATGCCAGTGGTCGTTTCCGGCGTCGTGGTCACGATACTCTGGCAACAGATGTACGCTACTGATACTGGACTAATCAATCTGCTGCTTCAGCGCTTCGGGCTACCTAAAATCGGCTGGCTTACGGATCCTCGCTACGCCATGCCCGCGATTGCAATCATGGCGACGTGGAAGAACGTCGGCCTTTATGTGGTGCTTTTCCTAGTGGGTCTACAGGCCATTCCCACCGAGCTGTATGAAGCGGCGGAACTGGACGGCGCCAGCGCCTGGCAAAAATTTCGGCTTATCACTGTACCAATGCTCAATCCAACTATTACGCTTGTGCTCTTCCTCTCGACCATCGGCGGCTTCTCGCTTTTCGTCGAACCTTACGTAATGACGGCTGGTGGTCCTGTTAACAGCACGCTCTCGGGCATTCTTTATCTCTATAAACAAGCGTTCTTCTTCAGCAAGATGGGTTATGCCACGACCATCGGGTTCTTCTGGGCGCTGATTGTCTTTGCGGTGGTTATGCTGCAACGGCGTTTCGTCGAAACCGAGGCAGTTTGATGAAGCGTTTTCTTCTCTATCTGGTTCTGATAATCGGGGCGCTCCTGTTTCTTTACCCGTTTGTGTGGATGCTCGCAGCAACGCTTAAACCGGAGATGGAAATTGCTGGTTTCAATCCTCTTTCATCACATTTCACGTTCGAGAACTACCGATTTGTCTTTCACAAAATTCCGATAATTCGCGGTTTTGGCAACAGCCTGTTGGTCTCGATCATTGTGACCGCCTCGGTGGTCCTTTTCGGTTCAATGGTTGGTTATGCGCTCTCCCGGCTCCATTTTCGTGGTCGCGAGATGATCTTTAATCTCGTGCTCGCAACAATGATGATTCCGGCGCAGCTCACGCTGATTCCGCTCTACACGATGATGGTCAGGTTCGGTTGGGTCAACTCATACCTGGCACTGATTGTACCCGCCATGATCAGTGGTTATTCAGTTCTTCTCTTCCGTCAGTTTTTTCTGTCCCTACCACAGTCTTTGATTGAAGCGGCCCGCCTCGACGGATGCTCCGACTTGCGTATTCTTTTCAGTATCGTGTATCCGCTTTCGAAGCCGGCGATAATGACTGTCGCTATCCTGACCTTCATGGGTGTCTGGAACGACGTGCTATGGCCGCTGATGGTGATTCGCAATCAAGAGTTGATGACTATGCCGCTGATGGTCACACTCTTTGCCGTGGGCGGACAGGCCGAGGCACACCTCGGAGTGCAACTGGCAGCAGCAATGCTGCTCGCTTTGCCCGTCATCGTCGCCTACGTTTTTATTCAACGTCACTTGATTGAAAGCATTGCCAGTAGCGGGATGAAGAGTTGATCTCTCAAATAATTAAAGGACTTCATGCTTTTAGAGTTACCGCCTGCGTCTCTCTTCTAACGCTTGTCGCCTTTCCCTTAATAAGCCACACGCCGCCCTGGGGAGATTGGCAGCGCCTTTCTGCGAAGCCTCTCATGCGCCCGCGCGGCAATTCGTTTGAATCGGCAGGCGTTTTTAATCCGGCAGTGGTCAAAAGGGGAAACCAGTTTGTCATGCTCTACAGGGCACAAGATGAAAACGGGAGTTCGCGACTGGGCTACGCCACGAGTTCCGACGGCGTAACCTTTATTCGCTGGGCCAAACCAGTGTTGGAGCCCGCCAACGAATATGAGCGAAACGGGGGTCTGGAAGATCCTCGATTGGTCAAGATCAATGACACTTATTACCTCACTTATACTGGCTATAACAAAAAAGACGCTCAGCTCTGCCTGGCTACTTCCAGGGATCTGATCAACTGGAATCGTCAGGGCGTGATCCTGCCCGCCTACAAAGGTCGCTGGAACGTTGGCTGGACCAAAGCCGGTGCCATCATCTCGCAGAAGATCAATGGCAAGTACTGGATGTATTTCATGGCCGATGCAGCAGGACGACCTAATCAGATGGGCGTAGCTTATTCTTTCGACCTGGTCCACTGGATAGAACCGCTCGACCGGCCGGTGCTCGAGCGACGTCCAGGCTATTTTGATTCCTATGTGGTAGAGCCAGGACCTCCACCGGTGATCACTAAAGATGGGATTCTCATGGTCTACAACGGTGCCGACGACAAAACTATTTACGCGACGGGATGGGTGCTGTTTGACAAGAATGATCCTACCAGGGTGCTCGCTCGTTCTGAGAAACCAATCTTCAGTGTGGAGAGGGAGTGGGAAAAAATTGGCCAGGTTCCGAACGTGGTATTCGTCTCGGGAATGGTACGCGACGGCAACAGATGGCTTTTCTACTATGGTGGGGCTGACAAGTATGTGGGAGTGGCCTTCGCCCCGGCACTTTGATGGTCTCCAAATGAATGTGTTGTCAAGCGAATCCAGCTTTGGGGTACTGTTCGTTTATGTTCATCTTTTAGCCACCCTTTAGTTCTGACTTTCGTTTAACCAGTCGAGGACTTCTGAGACGTTGCCATACGCTACCGCAATTGAGCTGTCTGCCGCGCCGTAGTAAAGACGGATCTCGTCTGTTGCTTCATCAACGACCTGACCGCACGGAAAAACAACATAACCGACATCGCCAATAATCTCGTATTCTTCGCGCGGACTCATGACCCATTCATCGCCACGTCGAATAACACGCGTCGGATCTTCCAAGTCGAGCAATGCGAGTCCCACGCGATAGATCACTCCAGCGCCAGTGACGCGCACACCGTGGTACGTTATTAGCCAGCCTTCACGCGTCTCGATGGGCGGAGAGCAGAGACCGATCTTATTCGCATCCCACCAGTTGCCGCGCCGCGTTTCGAGAAGTAAAGTCCGGTTGCTCCAGTGTTTTAGATCAGTTGAAAACGAGAGATGGATGTCTGCGCTTGAACCGGGCGTGACGGGCCGGTGGATAAGAGCCCATTTTCCGCCGATGCGCCTGGGAAAAAACGCTGCATCCTTGTCCTCCGGCTCCATAATCATGCCGCGGCGTTCGAAGGTTTTGAAGTCACGCGTCAGTGCGAGCGATACCAGCGGACCGCGAGCGGAGTACGCCGTGTAGGTAACCGCATGCTGCTCAAGTTCTGGCAGGTAAACGATGCGTGCATCCTCGACGCCCCATTCCTCCTCCGGATAGTTCTTTGGGTCGGGAGCAAGAGTTGGCTGAGGATCGATTTGCCAGTTTGTTACCCCGTCCTGACTGCGGGCGGCAGTGAGATGTGAGATGCCTTTGCGGTCTTCGACGCGTGCCAGCAATAGAGTCTGACCATCGGGTAGCTGAACTGCTCCTGGATTGAACACAGCGTTGACCTGATAGGGCCAATCAGCTCCCGTCAGAATTGGATTGGTTTCATCGCGCTGGAATAATTCAGTAAATCGCGCGTTAGACCTGTAATTGATGAACGCCATCTATAACTTATAGATCCTCGCTTCCCAACCTTTCAAATTCACGGCCGTAACATTCTCTTCTTTGGCGTCGAAGTTTGAAAGCGCCAACTGACGTGCTTTCATGCCATCTGGAAGAGTGTACGCTACGTCATTTTTTGAAAGATTGAGAACGATCAAATACTGGTCTGTTCCCAGTGAGCGCGTATAGGCAAAGATTGAAGGGTGTTGCGGGTCGAGGTCTTTGTAGTCGCCGTAGATCAAAGCAGGAGTTCTTTTCCGCAACTCGATCAGTTTCTTGAAATAATTATAAATCGAGTTCTGGTCTGCCAGAGCCTGTTTGGCATTGATCTCTTTGTAATTTGGATTTACCGCAAGCCATGCTTTAGCGCCGGTGGTAAAACCACCATTGGTGGATTCGTCCCACTGCATTGGCGTGCGAGAGTGGTCGCGGCTGGTTTTCCGTAGGTGAGCGATATAATCGGCTGCGTCGACTTGTTTGGTCAAAACCTCAGCCTTCCAGGCATTCTTCACTTCAATATCGTTAAACTCTTCGATCTTTGTGAAAGGATAATTGGTCATCCCCAGTTCATCCCCTTGATAGATGAACGGCGTGCCTTTCTGCGTCAGCAGTATCGTCGCCAACGCTTTTGCCGAAGCTAAGCGATACGGTGGGGAGTCGTCACCGAAGTGAGAAACCACCCGCGGGTTGTCATGGTTGGACAAAAACACTGTATTCCAACTGTGTACATCCAGAGCCTTGTCGTAGCGGGCGTAGATCGCCTTAACATCGCGCCAGGTCCATGGTTTCCATCGCCACCGCTGACGGTCAATGCCGACAACGTCGAACTGAAAAATCATATTCAATTCGTTGCGTCTTTCATCCACGAGCAAAGGCGTCTTCTCAAGCGTCCAGCCCGCAGCTTCACCAACAGTCATCACGTCATATTTTGACAATACTTCCCGATTCATTTCTTGAATATAATCATGGAGTTTCGGCCCCGAAGCATAGACTTTGCCGAAATTGCCGTCGTAGTCTTTAGGAAAATCCGGGAAGCTCTGGTCTTTTGAGATAAACGGAATCACGTCCATGCGGAAGCCGTCCGCGCCTTTATCAAGCCAGAACTTCATGATGTCGTAGACTTCATGGCGCACTTTCGGATTGTCCCAGTTTAAGTCCGGTTGTTTTTCAGCGAAGAGGTGCAGGTAATATTCGCCCGTTGCTGGATCTTTCTTCCAGGCTGGACCGGAAAAGTACGAGACCCAGTTATTTGGCTCTTTGCCCTCTTTCCCGGGACGCCAAACGTAGTAATCGCGGTAGGGGTTGTCTTTTGACTTACGGCTCTCAACAAACCAGGCGTGCTCGTCGCTGGAATGGTTGACCACAAGGTCGAGTATCATCTTCATGTTGCGCTGTTTGACGCCCTTCAACAGCTCGTCAAAATCAGCCATTGTCCCGAACTCCGTCATGATTTTTCTGTAGTCGCGGATGTCGTAACCGTTATCTGCATTCGGTGAGTCGTACATTGGACTCAGCCAAATAACGTCCACGCCCAGGCCCTTGATGTAATCGAGTTGCGAAGTAATACCTTTCAAGTCACCGATACCGTCGCCATTGGAGTCTTTGAATGAGCGGGGATAGATTTGGTAGACGACTGCCTCTTTCCACCATTTTTTGGTGTAACCGTTGGTGGTGATGTCATTTTGAGGGCTGGGTTTTGGCGTTTCGGTGGTTATCTTTTTTTCCGTTTGACAAGCCGTCAAAATAAACGCAACGGCAAACATCAGAATTATCAAATATGAATGTTTCATTTGGGCGTTCCCTTGTCTTCGTTCGTGGTTGAGTTTTCTCTGTCCATCCTGTGTGAAACAACCCGTCAACCCCTTGTTTTTTGACACCGTTTTTCTAACCTGCTCTCCTTCCCGTGGGGACGTAGTGTTTATAGAACACCAGCTCCAAACGATTCCCTGGATCCCGAGGAGCGAAACTTAGGTTATCTCGCATATTCAGGGCCGGAAACATTGCGCTCCGCTGGAGCGCGAATCGCATGATGCATGCTGGGTCTATAAACATTCGGCTCCTCCGGAGCCAGCGTGTTATTAGTTTGCGGCCCAAGCCGCACCGTGTTTCCTGTGTCTGGTGTTGATATCCTTATCCACTCAGAGACACAGAACAACAGACTCGATAGGTTAGTCCGTTGTCGCGGCACGACTACACCAGAGCGTTGATCTATTACTAGTTACTCTTTCCTGCTCCGCAACGGTATGGTAAATTCTCGACGAACGTAGGTATCAGCCGGGCCTTCGAATTGCACAACCAGCTCCTGATTGGCGCCACGAGTTTTTACCTGGACCCCCGCTATCTCAAGAAGTTGATGTGGCCCGTGGACAAACAAAGAATAGGTACGACCGCCCACTCCTTCGAGAACAAGATGCAAACCTGCAACGTCTGCCCTTGAGCGCAGAACTCGCAGTCCCTGGTTCATCGCACCCGGCCCAGGAATCTCTTGCTCCGTATAAACATCCGTGCCTTCATCGTAGCTGAATACTACTTCGACACTCTCCTGCCCCACATCGAAGCTAACCGGCGTCTTCTGCACATCTCCGGTTTGGGTCGTTTCAAACTTCACTGGGCGTCCTTGAATAGTGACAGCACGAACATGTGCGTCAAGCGGAAATGCAGGCGCAATCGTAAATCGTATTTTGTCAGGCGCAGCAACTGCGTTCGAACCAGTACGCTTTGCCGTAATCGTCAGGCGACCAGCGACTCGCAAAAGATTGAGATCGTATCTCGCCTTGCCTACTGCAACATTTCGTACTTCTACGTGGTCCCAGTTAGCTGGTAACTGTGGTTCAAAGCGAAGCTCTTTGCCGCCCGCGCCAGCTTCAAGGCCCAATAACCCGCGCATAGTTGGCGTTATGACCATTGCCTCAGACCAGACCTGATGATGCGACGAGCGACCAAAGGGCGCATTGAAATCGCCAGACAGTAACTCTGTCACATAACCAAGTGCGTTTGTGTAAGTGAGCAACGCGTTTGCCATTAATGATTGGTAGCCGACATGTGGGCGACCGTAACGGTAAGCCCCGGTGCTGGCCCAGCCAGTGAAGAGTGGCCAGACAGAGCCATAGTGATAGGAGAGTGGATCGTAAAGTTTGCTCTCATTCGAGATGATTCTCGAGCCCCAGTCCGTTGCCATCTGTCCGCTGCCCAGGTGATCTATCTCTAATTGCGCGCGATCATCAGAAGCTGTCCGCCACCAGAGAGGCACAGCCGGCAGGACCGTATCTTCATCGATGATTTTGGCTTTACTGAGTTCTTCCATGCGAGCCTGGCGCCGGGCACGGTTTGGACCAGGATCGGCTTTGGGTGGCTCCTCCGGAGGGCGTTTGGTTGCGAAGGCATAATACGAGCGATCGGTGAGCCAGTAGGTTTGCTCCATCGCGAGGCGTGTTCGCTCAGCATTAGCACGCGCCTCCCCGGCCAGCGCATCATTGCCAAGAGCCTCGGCCATCTCAGCCAGGCTGCGCGATGCCTCGATCCAGAGACCTTGCATGTAGATTTCCTCATGTGGCGGATAAAGTGCACCACCCTCGACCCAGCCGTGACCAAACTTCGTCTTCGTTGAATTCTCAATCAAGTGATTACCATCCGTGTCAGAGGCGGCCGAGAACCGATAAGCCT
>DATBRN010000290.1:0-25126 GCA_036560225.1 Pyrinomonadaceae bacterium
ATCTGAATTCTGTTCCGAGGGTAAACGTACCAGACATGTCAGGTAGACGCGGCTTCAGACGATTTGGTGGGACCACCGTGAGAAACCTTCCTGACGGCCGGCAAGTTATGACCCTTCCCGACGGCACCCGAATAGTCACGCGACCGGATGGAACCAAGAAGGTATTTGGTCCGGGACAGAAAATTCCGAAACGGACGTATACGCCTTAGGTCTAGTCAGCCATCGACCTGCACCTGCATTCTCACTTTAGGCTTGCACACCTGATTCAGTCGATATAGCCAACCCTCCAAGGAGAGTCTTATGAACTTCATCAAGACAAAGCGACTGGTCATCTGGGTCCTGGTGGTCCTCTTGTTTAAGGCACCGCTGCTGCTTGGTGGAGAACTTGTAGGCGGAAACCCGAATAGCTCCGTAATCCGGATCGCGCCACCTGCACCCGTGTTTGACGAGAAGGTGCGACTTGCTGAGCTGGCAGGCCGGCGTGCACGCGTGGCGCAGTCAGTGGGCGCCAAAGGAATTCTCATTCTCTTCAGTGCTGAACCGCGAGTTTACACGAACGACGTCGATTACGAGTACCGCCAGGAAAACAATCTCTACTACCTGACAAACCTGAAACAGAAGAACGCTATTTTGGTGCTGACACCGAGCAACAAAGTAACTCCGGAAATTCTTTTTCTGCCCAAGCGAAGTCGCATGGCAGAAACTTGGAATGGCCACATGTACAGTCCTGAGGAAGCCAGTCAGATTTCCGGCGTCAAGGAAATCTGGGAAAGAGGCGAGTTTGAACCATTCCTGCGAGCCCTGCGCAACCGGCAGCCTTACACGCCGAAAGCCGACAAGATTCTGATGTCATCGAGCGCGAGAACGTCCTCAGGTTTTGATCAATTATTTGCCGAGGCCGGTAAGAACGACGCCGAGATTCATCTGTTGGTGCCCGCGGCCGGCGATAGTTTGGAGTACAGACAAGAACAACGATTCGCTTCGGAGTGGGCCAAATCCGCCTCTGGGTACAGTATTAAGAATGCGTTTCCGGTATTTGCTGAGATGCGCTTGCGAAAGTCGCCGCTCGAAATCGCCTTGTTGCTGCATGCCATCGACATAACCATTGAAGCGCACGAACGTGCCTGGCTCGCTGCAGCCGATGCAAAGTGGGAATATGAGGTTGATGCGCAGGTAGCTTACACCTTCAAGCTTCGCAACGCGGATCACTGGGGTTATCCCTCGATGGTTGCCGGCGGTCCGAATGCTACAACGCTGCACTACGATGAGTCGCAGGGGCAGGTAAAACCTGGTGACTTGCTGTTGATGGATGTAGGCGCCGAATACGCGCACTACTCCGCCGACGTGACCAGGACTTTTCCGGTTAGCGGGAAGTTCTCTACAGAGCAGGCCGAGATTTATCAGATTGTCTACGACGCCCAGGACGCTGCTGCAAAGGCCGCGCGCCTGGGCGCTTATGTTTCAGACGTTGACCGTGCAGCGACGGAAGTGATTAAGGATGGGCTGCTAAGGTTGGGTCTGATTACTGATCGAAACTCAAACCAGTATCGCATCTGGTTTATGCACAATACTTCGCATTGGTTGGGAATGAATGTTCACGACGTCGGAAACTATGGAGCGAAGTTAGAGCCAGGAATGGTTTTCACGAATGAGCCCGGGATCTACGTGCGGCCAGACGCGCTCGATAATCTGCCTAAGACACCCGAGAGTGAAAAATTCATTGCGGCTGTAAGGCCTGCCTTTGAAAAATACAAAGGGATTGGCGTCAGGATCGAAGATGACATGCTGATTACACCAGACGGCGTGAAGTGGCTGACTGAAGCCCTACCGCGAAGTATGTCTCAAATCGAGGACTTCATCGCGCGTGGTCGGCAGGAAGCACGTTAGAGAGCTGCGTTTATTTACTCTTACTCCTTCGAAATGTTCTTCGTAGCCACCCTGAGAACCACCTCAGGGCGGTGCGAAAAAAGCCGTGCTTCGGTGGTGCCTCACCCGGGGCGGTCTTTGCTTCCGCTTCCAATGCAGTAAAAAACTGCGATGACATCATCTTTGCAGTCCCCTGGATCATTCTTTGGCCCACGCTGGCAATCGTGCCTCCCAGTTGAAGGTCGCCGGTATACCTTATGAGCGTGCCTTCACCCTGATTTTCCAGATCAAGATTTCCGGAGCCTTTTAGGAATCCCGGCGCACCCTTGCCCTCGACGACAATTCGGTAATGCTCCGGCGGCCTCATGTCTTCGAGCCGGACTGTCCCCGTGAATACCCCTTTGATCGCTCCCACGCCAGTCCGGATTGTCGTTGAGTAGGTATTATCAGCGGTCTTCTCCAGTCGTTCACAACCAGGTATGCAACGCTTTAGAACTTCGGGATCGATGAGGGATTGATAAACCCGTCCGCGTGGCGCGTTGAGGAGGTGTGTGCCTTCGATCTTCATAGGAATGAAGGTTTCGAGTTCCGAGTTCCGAGTTCTAGTTTCTATTCCCGGTTCGTCCGGTGAAACAAGTGTCGGCACACAAACTCGGAACTCGGAACTCGGAACTTCACGCGATAGCGTTCGAGGATGCCGCTTGAATCGCTCGCCGCGTATAGACCTGGGCCAAGTGGCGTCTGTAGTCCTCCGAGGCGTAGAGATCAGAATTCGCATCGACGCCGTCAGTTGCATGTGAGGCTGCCGCTCCGATCGTTTGCTCATTGAGTTGCTGGCCTTGAAGTGCGGCTTCAACCGATCCTGCCCGATATGCTTTCGAACCGACGCCGGTTATACCCACAGCCGCTGATTCGCACGCTCCATCAGCGCCCGTTTGTATAGCCACAGCCACGCCAACAACTGCAAAACCGGAAGCAGGGTGCCGAACCTTCTGATAAGCATGACCAAAGCGCCCCACCGGTTTTGGTATCCGGATTTCCCGGAGAATCTCGGTGGGAGCCAGTGCGGTCGTCAGAAGATCCACAAAGAAATCGTCCGCCTTGATTGCTCGTTCGCCGTTTTTGCCGGCCACGACCATCTCAGCACGCAGCGCAATGATCGCTGCGGGCCAATCACCAGCCGGATCCGAATGTGCAATGCTGCCGCCAATGGTTCCTTTGTTTCTAACCTGGACGTCGCCAATTTGAGAAGCACACGCCGGCAGCAACGGACAGATCTCTTGTAGCCGGGCGGACGACTCGAGCTGATAGTGAGTAGTCATTGCTCCGATGAGAATGCGGTCGCCGTCTTCGCGAATATAGGCGAGATCGTTGATGCGACCAATATCGACAAGCAATGCCGGCTGAGCAAGCCGCAACTTCATCGCGGGTATCAGGCTATGACCGCCGGCGAGTATCTTCGCGTCATCGGGATTCGCAGCGAGCAGTGTCAGCGCTTCGTCGAGGGTGGTTGGTGCCTCGTAGTTGAATTGTGCTGGGATCATTCTTTACTCCTTACCTTATCAGTACCGAACGCGGTAAAGACGGGCTTAGTACACAACGTGCAATCTTCAAATAGATTTTCCATATCTCATTTCACATTTTTCATTTGTCATTTCAGGCCTTTCGGCTGCCTCCTAGCAATGAAAAATGTGAAATGTGAAATCAGAAATGAAAAATGTCCCGTTCTACTGGTTAATGATTCTCCAAATCGCCTCTGGCTTAACCGGCATGTCAAGGTGTTTCACACCGAACGGCGACAGCGCATCGATAATGGCGCCGACGATGGCTGGCGTTGATCCAATCGTACCCGCTTCGCCGACTCCCTTGACTCCTAAAGGATTAACCGGCGAAGGCGTCTCTGTGCGGTCCAGCTCCAACCAGGGTATGTGACTGGCCCTGGGAAGCGCGTAGTCCATCAAACTTCCGGTGACCAGCTGGCCTTGTTCGTCGTAGACAACTTCCTCATAAAGCGCCTGTCCAATTGATTGAACTATTCCACCCTGAACCTGACCGTCCACGAGTAAGGGATTAATCACTTTTCCGCAGTCGTCGACCGCTACATAGCGCAGAAACTTCACGTCGCCGGTCTCCCGGTCGATTTCGACAGAAACAATGTGTGTACCGAAGGGAAAAGTAAAATTCTTTGGCTCGAAAAAGTAAGTTGCAGAAAGTCCAGGTTCAGTATCCGGCGGAAGATCCTTGGCGATATGCGCCGCAAGTGCGACGTCCTGAATCGTTAACCTCGACTTGCCTTCGCCTTCAGGCTCAGGCAGCGCCCCGGCAGGCGCTTCGCCGATAGGCATGACGGGATCTGATGATCCGGCTGCTGCAGCTGCAGCCGCCGGCGCACACGTATAACACCCGTCGGCAAAAGTAACACTCGCAGCATCAGCCTTGAGGAGATGGGCCGCTATCTTGTTGGCCTTCTCTTTGAGTTTCTGAATAGCGATTAGTACGGCTGTTCCACCAACTGCGGTGGCGCGGCTGCCAAAAGTGCCGATACCGTACTGAACAACTCCAGTGTCGCCGTGAATAACAGTCACGTCGTTAAGGTCGACACCGAGCTCATCGGCCGCAATCTGTGCAAATGAAGTCTCCTGTCCCTGACCATGCGGCGAAGCGCCGGTGAGTATCGTGACTTTGCCGGTCGGTTCGATTCTGACCGTCGCACTTTCCCAACCGCCCGCGGGCATAGCCTGCGATGGACCAAGCGCGCAGATTTCCACGTAAGTCGAAATTCCAATGCCCAGGAGCCGGCCCTGTTCGCGTCCCTTCTTCTGTTCGGCGCGCAAGCCTGCGTAATCGATAGTTGCCTGGGCTTTATCGAGCGCTGCTTGGTAATTGCCGCTGTCGTAGTCGAGACCGGTAGCGGTGTGGAAGGGAAACTCATTCGCGGCAGGGAAGTTCTTACGTCGAACCTCCGCTGGATCCATTCCAAGTTCGGCGGCAACGAGATCCAATGCACGTTCGACTACGTAGGTGGCCTCCGGCCGTCCAGCGCCACGATATGCGTCGGTCGCCATCTTGTTTGTAAAGCAACCGGTGACGTTGATCTGAATTGCGGGGATCCTGTAGGCGCCAGAAAGCATTAACCCTGTCAACGTTGGAATAGCGGGTGTAAGTAGTTGGAAATATGCGCCCAGATCGGCAAAGACGTTATAGCGGAGGCCGGTGAGGGTTCCGTCGTTCTTGCAACCAACCTCGACATATCCAACCTGACCGCGGCCGTGAATCGTTCCCTGGATATTCTCGCGACGTCCTTCTATCCACTTCACCGGTTTACCCAATTGCATTGAGATCCAGCCAAGTAAAGCCTCCTCAGCATAAACGTTAAGCTTTGACCCGAAACCACCGCCCACTTCGGGTGTTATTATGCGCAGCTTGTTCTCCGGAATTCCGATCATGATGGCGAGCTGCGTGCGGAGCAGGTGAGGAATCTGTGTCGACGACCAGATAGTCAACTCTTCCTCGCCCGGAAAATAGCGCGCCAACACCCCGCGTCCCTCCATGGCAATCGGAGCGAGTCGCTGGTGGACCATGCGCTGTTTGAGGACGTGATCTGCAGAGGAAAGAGCCGCATCAATGTCGCCCTCGCCGGCGGTGAGCTTGTAAGCAATATTGTCGCCAAAACTCTCATAGATGACGGTGCCGCCTTTCGCAGCCTCTTCAACATCAACCACAGGTGGCAGATCCTCGTATTCGATTGCGAGGAGATCCAGCGCGTCGCGCGCCGAGTAAGCATCACGGGCCACAACGGCAGCGATTGGTTGGCCCACAAAATAGACTTTGTCCTGGGCCAGTACGCGATAGTCGGGAACCTTCAGATCGGGCAGTGCACTGGCACACGGCACCGGACCGATCTTGCCGGCTATATCTTTCCCGGTATAGACCGCGACGACTCCGGGCGACTCCAGCGCGGCGCTGGTATCGATGCTGCTTATGCGAGCATGCGCATACACGGAACGTACAAAGGCGACGTGAAGAGTATCAGGAAGTCGAATATCGTCGACGTAATGTGCGAGGCCCTTAATTAGTCGCGGATCTTCGGTTCGCTTTATTCGTTGGCCGACGTATGTCATTGAAAACCTCCATGAAAAGTGACAAGTGACAGGTGACGGGTGACAGGTGACAGGGAAGAACTTGTCCCAGTTTAAGTCCTGCTTTGTTTAATACTTCTGGAAAGCCCCAGTATCATCCTGCCGATGCCTTCTTTGCTGCGTATTCAACCGCCTCGACAATGTGTTGATATCCCGTGCAGCGGCAGAGATTGCCTTCAAGCCCGTGTCGTATTTCTTCACGCGAGGGCCCGGGATTGCGGTCGATGATTTGCGTGGCGGCCATAATCATTCCGGGAGTGCAGTAGCCACACTGTAGACCGTGGTGCTCCCAAAATCCTTCCTGCATCGGATGGAGCTCGCCATTACTGACCAGGCCTTCAATAGTTGTGATCTTGCTGCCGGAAGCTTGCACGGCGAGGAGGGTGCACGACTTAACGGCCTGGCCGTCAAGCAAAACAGTGCATGCTCCGCACAACGAAGTCTCGCAACCGATATGGGTGCCTGTCAGACCAAGAACATCCCGCAAGTAGTGAACGAGCAACAGGCGCGGTTCCACTTCGTGCTCATGGGTGACACCATTGACACTTATGCTGATAGCCTTCTTCATAGCTACCTCACTTTTTGAATTTTTGAATGGAAAGCGAAAATATTGTCGGAGTCCAACCGAGTTTCTATGTCACTTTGGAGCGAAAGTCAATGATTGCTCAACCGAGACCACAAAACAGTTGCCTGGCGCCTGCGCTAAGCTCCCGCCGATTCGAGAAATCCCGATGCCGTTAACGTATTAAATCTGTTTGGAGCAGCAAGATAGACCGGGTGCCGGCACTCCGAGCGGCACACCACTTAAACCGTCGCTTTGTGTATCTGTCTCTTCAGCCGGTGAATGGTTCGTCGTGCAACCTTAAGTTGTGCGTGATCGTGCGCCATCAGCGCCTCGTCCCGTTTTTTCTTCATTTCGCGAATGCGGGCCTTGATTGAGGCTTTATCAACGCCCACCACATCGTGGTGTTCGTGCTTAATACCTAAGGCTTTCGAAAGGGCGGCGATCAGGTGTTCTTTGTTCAGTTGTGTGTAGCCTTGCAGCGCTTCGTGTTCGTTTCCCTTGGCAATCTCACGAAGCTCGGCCACTGTCTTGTGCTTCAATTGTTCGTAAGTGTATTCCATTGTGTAATGACTTCTCCTTGATGGCTTTGAAAGAAGAGTAAAACCAGCCAACTGATTTCAACCGTCGGCAACCTGGGCGAGAGCTAACCCAGTATCTGTTTCAGATGTTTCTTCATGTGGTCAACATAGTCGCGCATGAACCAATCTAATGTAACCGGTTCGCTTGCACTAAGCTTATCCGAAGCAATCTGGTGGAGGTTATGCTTGTAGCGCAACTTCAAGCGCGTTTCTTCGGGTACGCGCGACATCATGTGCAGGATGTGTTGATTGTACAATTCCCATAGTTGGACAAGTTCGGGCCAGGATTCACCTTGATAATTTTGGACCTGGACCCATCCTTCCTGTTCGTAACCGGCAAAAATCAGATCATCACTGAATTGCGCGCGGACGAAACGCTGATGATTGTTCGAAGCCGAGTCTATCAGGTGGCCAATGATTTCCTTTGGCGACCATTTACCTTCAGCCCTCGGAACCTGACTCTTCTCAGCGGAAATCGCCAGCAATTGTTCGGAAGAGGTGCTGATCGTTTGACGAAAGTCATCTAGAAAGTCTTGCATATATTTTGGTTGTCCTTGGAGCGATGCGGATAGTCATGATAATAACGCAGCCCCGACAGTAAACTGCAAGCGCCGGGAATCAATCCATGCGGAACAAGAACGCGGATCTCGTAAGAAACGCATCCTTACCGTCCTTATGCTCGTGATAGCGGCGGTGGTCTGTTGAGTCGTCGTTCAGGAACACCTTAACGTCTTCGTCATTCGAAAGGCCGGTAACGATTCACCGTCTGGTGTCTCTATCTGAATCGACTCTGCTTTTTCGTAACCCATGGCTGAATATAACGGCTCACCGGGAAGGGTAGCGACCAGCTCAATCTTGCTGAAACCTGCCCTGCGGGCCCCTTCTTCGCACGCCTCTAGAATTCGGCTGCCAATACCTCTTCGTGACCATTCGGGATGGACATAAAACGCCCGTATGCGCGCAGCTTCGGTTGCGGGATCAAGTAAGGCATCGATCCGGTCCGACTTTGCCTGGTCACCACCAAACAATGTCTTTCGTTTGCTCCAGCCGCCGCTGCCAACTATTCGGTTTTCAACGGTGGCGACAAAATAGGTCCCATCGACGATTAGCTGAGTGTCAACGCCAAAAATGTGGGACAAGCCGCTCGCGATTTGCGGCGACGTATAGTATTGGGCGCTCAAGATGCTAACTGACTCGTGTATTAATTCCTGAAGTTCGGGAATGTCTTCCTTTGTGGCGAGACGAATCTCTACGGTCATGAAATATGTAACTCTCGACTAAGAACTTGATCAGGCGTTATAAAGTAAGTCCGAATGAAATCGTTAGCAATAGAAGCGACTCATTTTGATCCGGAGAGGCAACAAGCGTGGCAGAGAACACAAACGTGAGGGATATGAACGAGGAGCAAGTCGAGCAGAGAATAATCCGGCTCGCGTTTGATGGAGACACGCTAAGGTATCGAGAGTTTTGCGCCAAGCTGAAGTCAGGTCTGCCGGAGGGCACCGGCGTGGCGCTTAGAGGAAGTGTCGTCACGAATAAGCGGTGGGAAGACGGGGAGCCGTTTGACGCTAACGGCCGAGGCACAAGCGATCTGGATGTCACACTCGTGGGAACCAAGGTGATGGAATATTGGAATGAGGCAGCCTTCTACATTCCCGCTCTCCATACCAAGCCGCTATGTGACGAGGATCCTGCGATTGCTCCAGCTCTCAATCCATTGCGTGAGGACCTACAGAGACTTGCCCGAAGGCCAGTAAACTTTCAAGCCACCGCAAACTTAATACTCTATGCCCGCGATGTCTTGTTCGACGAGCCTTATTACACGGTAATAGAGGCGCAAAAAGCCCCGTGATTGTTAAGCTGCTCAGCTACAACATCCGCTTTGGCGGCCGAGGGCGCGAACGGGAACTAGCGGAAGTGATTCGCGCCGTGGACCCGGACCTGGTGGTCTTTCAGGAGGCCATCGATCCTGATGTAATCGGACGTCTTGCAGATGCGACGGAATTGCCCTTCTGGGCTGCCCGCCGCGAACATTCCATTGGCTATATTAGCCGGTTGCAGCCGAGTCATCATGAGTGGCACTACCCAGCCGGCGCCAAACATTCGTTCCTCGAACTTGTTCTCGAAGGCAGTGAGGCGCGAATTTTTGGTCTTCACCTCCGGTCGATGTTCTCGAAGTGGACTGAGCGCAGAAGGGTGAAAGAAATACGAACGCTACTTAAAAGCATTGAGCGACATCAGCACGGTTTCCATGTGCTGGTTGGCGACTTCAACACACTTGCACCCGGAGAGATACTTGATGTTCGCCGAATGCCCGCCTGGATACGAGGTCTCGTGTGGTTAAGCGGCCGTGACATTCAACGCGAAACGATTCAGCTGATGAAAGACTCTAACTACGTTGACGGCTACCGCATACTTCATCCGTCGGACAAGGGTTACACTTTTCCTGTTTGGGACAAACATCTGCGACTGGACTACGTATTCCTCCCCAGTGGCTTTGCGGCGCAACTGCTTCAGTGCGAAGTAATCACTGAGCCTGCCGCAGCCGGCAAAGCCTCCGATCATTTTCCGCTACTTGCCCAATTGAAATTTAACTAAAACCACCTCCGCGTAAAATCATTTAGAAGGTCCGATGCGAATTTATTGCTGAACGCGGCTCAGCCGCCGCCCAGTGCGGTAAGGCTGCGCCCGGCTGCGCCTTACTGTTACCTTGAGCTGGTTTTCTCAGATCTAGGTAGCCCTTCAACCAGGTAATCGAAGCCAAGCCAAAAGCTCCAACTGTGATGATAAAACGCGACTGGAAAAAGTAACGCGACAACGAAGAGTCCCGCCAGGACTACCTCATAACTTGAGCCAATTACGATCAGCCAGAACATGCAGACAAGCAGAATCACCAACTCCGTTGTCATAACGTTGGCGAGAACAGCTCCAACGAAAAAACCTTCTTCACGCTTAAAAACAGAGCGACAGGTAGGACAGTGATTTCTGATACGAAAGGGACCCCGCGCGATCGAAGATTGGCCACAGGCGGGACAACGCAACTTGAGCGAGCGATACAAGACGCTCAAAATCGACGCTTTACTTGTCGTCATATTCGGGGAGTATAGCTGTAGCCCCGAACTCAGGCTATTGGTTGGAAGTTTGTTCTTGCGCAATCAGCGCGAGTCGATACAGAACCGAGAGCGGTAGCGACCGGATGCTACTCAACCTTGCCTGGGTCAGTCAACTGCAGGCCACTCAACCTTGCCTAGGTGACTCAACTACAGAACCGTGAGCGGTAGCGACCGGATGCCACCACTCAACCTTACGTGGGCCGACTCAATAGGGAGAGCGGTAGCGACCGGATACTCCCATTCAACCTAGCCCAGTAGACTCAACTACAGAACCGTGAGCAGTAGCGACCGGATGCTACCACTCAACCTTGCCTGAGTGACTCAACTACAGAACCGTGAGCGGTAGCGACCGGATGCCACACTCAAC
The DNA here is from genome assembly GCA_036560225.1 of Pyrinomonadaceae bacterium. GTDB lineage: Bacteria > Acidobacteriota > Blastocatellia > Pyrinomonadales > Pyrinomonadaceae > PSRF01. The sequence continues at coordinate 10,629 of DATBRN010000290.1, forward strand.
TTCAACCGGTCCACTCAACTACAACCATCAGGATATGTGGGACCTGACAACCTATGGCCGTCCGCGTCAAGGCAGTGGTTCACCCTGATCATACATGACATAAGCTATGGCATTGATTAAGTCCTGTTCAGTCCAAAGATACCGCTTACTTCCCTTACGAACCCAAGGACTACGTTCACTTCTCCAATACCCCGCTTCCCGGAGCTTCCGCGTTGCATTTGCCTTGAATGCACTTCTAACACGATCTGGCTTGACGTTAGCCGTAACTACAATATGGACGTGATTAGTACGAACATTGAAAGCCCACAGTGTCCACTTGCGAGCGTCGCATGTCTCGCGAACTGCCGACTCAATAATCTTTCTCATTTTGCTACTTAGTTTGACGGGCGGCCGTGTCAGTAAGCGCTGGTTGTACTGTCGTCTCTGTTCATTCCTGGGCAACTTAGGTCGTCCGTACAGGTTATGAAAGCGATCCACAGAGCCTTGCCTTCCGTGAAGCCAAGTGCCGTAAGCGCGGAAGGTGATCAGATAACCATAGGGAATGTGTTCCACCCGGAACTCGCGATTGTGGCGCGTCATTCTTAGATCCTGAATAAAGTAGGTCTGAACCAAAACATACTAGTTCCAAATCGATTGAGGCTTGGAGTCCTCTCGTAAGCAGACGAAGTTTTCTCTATGCTAGACAACTTGCAAGGGGTAACCAGTGACGGAGTGATCCGGCGACACGGGGGAGTAAGAGTGGCAGGTGAACGAGCTTCAGTTTAAGGGCTAAGGATGGCCATCTAGTTCGCAATTATCAGGTCGCTACCGGTTGTAATCTAGTGGACCAGTGAGGGTTGAGTGTAGCATCCGGTCGCTACCGCTCACGGTTCTGTAGTTGAGCGGTCCAGGTAAAGTTGAGTGATAGCATCCGGTCGCTACCGCTCACGGTTCCGTTGTTGAGTCACTCAGGCAAGGTTGAGTGGTAGCATCCGGTCGCTACTGCTCGCGGTTCTGTAGTTGAGTCACTCAGGCAAGGTTGAGTGGTAGCATCCGGTCGCTACCGCTCACGGTTCTGTAGTTGAGTCACCTAGGAAAGGTTGAGTGTAGAGTCCGGTCGCTAGATTAGGACACTACCTCAATTTTGGTTCTCGCATCTGTTTCTTAAGGGCCGATGATAACAGGACGTCACTGACTTTCTCTGGGGATCGAGCTATAACGGTTCGCGTAGCCTCTGTCAGAGGCTCGATACCGACTTAAACTATTTGATTGGTAATTGCTGAAGTGGCCAGACGCCCAGGCACTTTTTGAACACTGGGTTTTCGATTATCAACTTTATGGGCTCGGGAAAGTTGAAGGGAGGCAATTGCAGGTTCACGTTGCGCCACTCGCCGGTGGCAATATCTCGGTTACCTCGGATGCCGGTGTGCGTGGTGGCAAAAAGATACTCAGAACCGCTTCTCTTGAAGTTCGCAATCGCGGAACGGATATCTCCGAACGATAGATGAATGAAACAGTCGCGACAGAGGATCACGCTTGCTCTCGGGACTGCGCTCCTCGTGATGTCCAGAATCACGAAGGCCCGACCTTCTTGACCATATCGTTGCTGGTTTCGCGTGATGAGGCTTGGTACAACGTCAGCGCCGATATATGTAACTGACCCCAGTTCTGTGTAACGCATCCAGTTGAAATCACCGCAGGGTGCGTCGAGTAATGATGTGGCGCCCACATCAGTGAGCAAGGTGGGCAATTCGCGCCTAATAACTACGGTTCGGCTTAGCGTGGAGCCTTCGCCGGAAACCGACTCCGGGTCTCCCCAAGCATTGCGCTCGTAGATCTCCGAAAATACAACCGCCGAATCGCGCCTACGAAGAAATATTTGCCTGCAAGAATCCCTAAACTTTAGATAGGTCGCCGCGCTTTGCGGGAAGGCAGATTTCAGGACAGACTTTGTTTGTCCCACAATATCAATCCTGTCCTCCGCTCAGACCGAAAGGCTGAGGGAACTAACGCGTCGCGTATCGCCACGATGTAGTAACTGCCGTGCACGTGCCGAGAGCTTGCGCCAAACCGTTGGTTCAACTGTCGACGGCGGACTGTCGTCGTGCGAACCACTATTCATTATGCGACTCGCGACCGCAACGCATTCGTCACAGATATAAACTCCTGGGCCGGCCACCAGCTTTGAGACCTCTGTTTCATTCTTCCTGCAGAATGAGCAACGGAGTTGTCGTAATCTAATCAAATTCTCACCTCCATTACTGTAGCCGTAAGTTATTTGGTTGTTCACCTTTCCGATCATTCGGGTGAGACGCGCGGTCCCCATAACAGGCTATTCATAGCTAAGCGCTTCAACCGCATCCTGGCGGGCGGCACGCAGGGCAGGGTAGAGCGCGCCAACGCTGCCACCAACAATCCCGACCAGTAGCGCGATCACGATCCAGCGTGGTTCAATATCGACCACCAGCGTTGTCATACGCATTACGCCGACGCGTGCGACCAGAGTGAGGACTACGCCAGCTATGACTCCCAACAGGCTCACCAGAATTGCCTCCTGTTCGATGACCCAGGCAATCCCTGTTTTTGACATTCCCAGCGCCTTGAGGATCCCAATCTGACGCGTGCGTTCGGTGACTGTAGTGTACATCGCCAGCAGAATCACCAACATGCTAATAGCGGTGGCTACACCCACCACGACTTTGATAAAGACATTTAGCGCCGGAACGCCGGAGGCATAAATTTCGGGAAGGTCGCGCGTAAAGATGATCTGGTCGTCAGGGAAGTGTTCTCTGATGCGGGCTGCAACTTCGTCTTGCTGCGCCGGATCATTGACAGCAACGAGGATTGCGGAGGCGCGTGACTCGGCGCCCTCCTGGTCCTGCATAGTTGAAAGCGGAATCTTGATCCGACCGCCGCCGGGCGGTTCATAAATACCGACAATCTTGAAGGGACGCTCGAAGAGCGGCACGGTCGAACCGATCGCGGCATTACGTTGCTGCTGCCAGACAGGATCGATGATGGCCTGGTCGCCGCCGGTCAGTTTTTCACCCTCCCGGATTGAGATTCCAGTAACTTTCGCGTAATCGTCAAACTCAATTCCGTCTATTAAACGCGAGCCGAAACCTGTATCACTCCGATCCAGCACCTGACCAATCGCCGTCGTGGCACGTACCCCATCGATGCGCGCAAGCTCAGCCGCACGCGAAGCTGGCAGCATGAAGGGTGAATTCCCTCCGACCCCGAGCGCGCCGGACGAGCGAATCATAATCTCGGCGCCGATGTTTGCCTCACGACGGCCGCGTTCGCGCAAAATCCCATGGGCCAGGCCAACCGTAAACACAATTAATAGCACGCCAACCCCGGTCCCTAGGATACTGACCGCCGTACGTGCGGGCCTATGAACGATATTCGAAAGTACAAGGCTGTCCATAAGTCGTTGCAAGTGTGGACTACGATCCAAAAGCCGACTCCACGCATTTGGCAATGTTCGCCAGGTCAAGATTAGCAGTCCGACGGACGTCCAGAAAACTGAGCCGGCTTTGCGCACGAGACCCAGCGTGACGCCGATGGCGGTGGTGAATCCCAGCTGCCGGAGTATTACACCCGTGCCGCCTTCATAAACACCGATGGTGCCGGGCACAAACGCGAAGATAAAATTAATTACCTTGGTTAGCGACTCGATTATGTAGGCCTGCGCCGTGTAGGGAAAATGACCGAGCATTCGCAGGGTTACATAGACCTCCACGACGCCCGAGACATGGGCCAGCAGGTCGCAGGCAATCATTCCAAAGAACACGCCGGGGTGATGTTTGTAGAAATCGTAAACTTTCGATTCGATGTGGGCGATGTGCTGCCTGCGCTTCAGGATTACTTTCGGATTCAGCCGCAACCTGGCCATTTGATCGAGAATCCAGGTCACCAGCATAATGCGTCGCTTTGCCGCGAGAGCCGCTGCGGCAATTCCCAGCGCCGCGACTACGGCAATCCCAATCAGCGAGTAATAGATGAGCGGTGGCAGGTTGTAAATAAACAACATTACACAAGCGCCGCTCAGAATAAAGAAGACTACCGAGAGATTGTAGAGAAGGTTATCAACGACGAGTGCCGGTACGCCGTAGGTTAAGGGAACGCGTTTGCGTAACAGAGCAACTTTGGTCGCCTCCCCCAGAAGTGGTCCAGTGAAGGTGAGAAAACTTATCGCTTCTCCGCCTAGCCGCACGGCAAAGGCCTGAGAAAAATTGAATTGACGATGTTCTTTCGGGACGGCGGCAGACATCGCAATCGTGCGGAATACATGACGCGAACCGCTAATTGCAAGCAGTATCAAGAAACCAAAGAAACCGATGCGCAGCAGCGCGTCAAAGATCGGCTGGATTCCGACTAGGTTGATAACGTAAATAAGGAGGGCAAGTCCCAGCAGGAAAGCGATCGCTTGCAGCCACACAAAAGATCGGCGGGAATTATCCGGGCCAGTGGGTTCGCCCTGGTCGACTAGCTCTTCCAGCTCGCGAAAGTCCTCTGGCCACTCTTCAGTCAACTGGTTTGCCGAAGTCGTCAAGGAGTTGCAGTTGCTCCCGTAACCGCTATTTTTCGGTTTTCAGGTTTCGCCAACACTTCTCTAACGGGACGGCCCGGAAAGCGGCGGAAACCCTTGTCCCACAGAACCGGAATCGGACTGTTATCATCGCGTAAATTTCCCGTTAAGGCTAGTACCGTGGGGACAAAGCTGAGACTATCGTAAGGTTCTTCGACGACCATAGCGCGTGGAATGTTGGTCTTGTCGCCGCCGGCCAACATGAATGTGGAGTGAGTGGATATACGAAAGAAGGAACCATGATTTCCGCCTGGATTAAACCCGCGGACATCAAAATTCCAATGATCGTTGGCTACGATAAGCAGGTCGGCTTCGACGTTCTCGCGTTGCCTTCGCAGCAGCCGGCGTAGCAAACGTTCGTCAGCGGAAATGCCTGGTTCGTCAAGCGAAAGCCTGCCGATGAAATGACGAGCCAGCTGTTCGTGCAACCCGATCAAGCCGTTGGAATAGCGGGTCTTATGCAGCGCATAGAACCACTCCAGGTCAGTATGCCATTCGCTTAGCCAAGCCTCGCGATCATGCACTTCGGAGGGCAGGTTCAGTTGTGGGTCTTCAAGAATTTGAAGCGGCAGACCAGCATGCCAGCGCGAGACTTCAAAATGTAGGTGACCCGCCTCATCCTGAGTCAATTTCCTGATTGGAAAGTAACGCAAACTTAACTCGCCCCGACCGCCTTCGCGGGAAAGAATTAAGGCCTGTTGCTCCGGTCCCGCACTGACCCAAACGACATCAGTTATTTCATCATCCTTGACCAGCGGTTTCACTAATTCAGCAGGTAGTCGTAAGGCGACGAGATCAATGGGACGATTGATAACACCCGCCTGCACATTGTTGCGTACCGTTTGGTTGTGCAATAGCGAAAAGTAGTCGATGTGCACCAAACTCTTTTCTAAATCGAGCGAACCATCGGGTCTCAATACAAATCCACCTGGTGCGATGCCGGCAACGTAATTCTGAAGTTGATGGATGGAATTATGTTCACCCATGGCCCGTCGTTCAATCACATCGCTGATCCTGAGTTTTGAAACCTCGAAATCATCGTTTCGTAGAGCCAGAAGATTGGCGAGGATCCGCGCATATTCGCCATAGCTTTGTTCCTGTCCCATCCAGATATCCGCCCAGGCGCAAACGCGCTTTGCCTGATCGTCGCGACCGGTATCGGAATCTTCCTTTGTAAACTTCTTGGGTTGCGCTGAGCACAGTTCTTGCTGCCGCTCAATTCTGCGATGAAGAGCGCCGAGCTCTTCGTTGATCTCATTGACATTTTGCTGCCACTCCGAGCGTCTGGCATCCACGGTCTTGAAAAACTGATCGGTCAGCGCCTTTCGAAGCTGAAGAGAAAGATCACTACGCTGGAGTTGCTGCAAAATGATCTGAAGCAGATTGAGATCCGAATCCCTCAGCTGAACCGAGGATCGTTCATTGCCGTCAAAATCGATCATCGCAGTCGGGTAATCACCACTTTGGCCTTTCAGATAATAGGAGTCGCGGCTTGTGGTGGTGATTACCTGAGTAAAAGGGTAAAGTCCTTTGATCGCATAATCGGCAAGCAGGCGGCGTTTTGTGATCACATGGTGTCCGCCCCCGTCCGCGCTGCCGAGCAACTTCACCAGATTAAAGCCCTGACTATAAACACGCTCGTCTGTGTTAATTCCGTGATCGGAAACAACAATCAATGCTGTCTCTGAAGCAAGCGGACTTTTCTGAATCGCAGTCCATATCTGGCCAAGCATCACATCGAGCTCTTTTAGAGCGACGAGGTGAGATTCGCGATCGTTATTGTGATGGGCCGCATGATCGAAATCCGTCGTTACAAGTTCCAGGTAGCGACGGCGGGGGTCAGCCAATTTTTCTATCATTTCGCGTGTCATCTGATCGGGGACGGAACTCTTAAGCGCCAGTCCTTCCATTGTCCATTCGTCGAACAATTCCTTTGGACCCTTACTGAATCTATTTCTCAGGGCCCTGCCAAACGTCATGTAGGTCACGCCACGCTGGAAGAGTGAGAATTGCGCGTGTTGTTCGCTATGCGGATAGGCATCGCTTAGCAGCGGAATGCCGATCGCGTCGAGCACTTCAGCCCCCTGCATGTCGACGCGCCTACCGATCGTGGCTTCAACGTAGAAGGGAATAAAATTGAGGTAGTCATAGGTCTGCAACGTGTAGCGATCGAATTCCACGTTGCCCTTGATTTGCAGGTGTTGCCCGGTGTCAATGAGAGACCAAGAAGGCGCTGAGAGGCTCATGCCGCGGACGTAAAAGTTAGACAAGCGCGTGCCCCGCTGATAGAAGATATAGTCGAACCACGGGAGCTGACTCTTGCCAGTGCGCGGATCGCGCTCATGCACAAATCGATTGACAACGTCGAACGGTAAACCGTCGCATTGCACTACAACTACGCGCTTTGTTTGGGCTAAACCGGCAGCAGGAAAGAGCAAAAGCAACATTGCCACAAGCAGCCAGTGAGCACGCGAATAACGTCCCCTGATGGCACGGTTGCATGCCACGTAAAAACCAGATGAGCTCGGGCCGAGTCGCAACATAGTTACTGATCGACTCTGGTGCCGTTGGTTTTTTCGTTTGAGGCGGTTATGGGCTCGGTTGGCTGCCGTGGAGTCTTTAAATAGGAAATGACCAGGTCTCTGTCAGCCTGTTCAAGATCTTTCTGTTGGGACAGGCGAAGCAATTCGCTTTTCGCTTTCGGGTTTGTCATGCGTGACAGGCTCTCGAGGCAAATGCGTCGCGTCTCACTGTCTTGCGTCTGTAAGAAGATCTTGGCTGCCGCGACTGCGATTTTCGCGTCGGCTTCCGTTGCATGATCCATTATGAACATGAGCGAATGTTTCACTTCATCCAGGTTCCAAACCACATCAATTTGCGGGCTTGACTTAGCGACTTCTCGGAGAAACAGCGTGTGGTAAGCCAGACGCCGGGCAACATCGATCCTTGCCTCCATTTCCGGTTCGGCCTTCTCGCGATGCGTGTACTTTCCCAAGCTAACCACGTTTGCGAGACGAAAGAGTATTCGCGCTGTGCGTCCATGTTCCAACGCAACCATTTCCACGCGACGATCTCGATCGAGCTTCTGCGGTAACCCATCCGGGCGTTTCGCATAAGCCAAAAGGGCTGCGTATTGTTCAGTCGCAAGCTTGGCTTCGGCATGGAGATCATTTTCAAGCGGGTTCAACGAAACCTTCTCAAGGCGATTTCCAATTTGTTTCCGCAATTCCGGATCGAGAGATTGATTGAGGGAAAGAAGGAGTTTGAGCTGCGAGTACGTGTAGAGCCGCGAGGGCTGGTTGACGTCGATGCCACGACGGCCGGTGACGAAGTCAAAGACCGTTCGACCCAGGAAATACGGCAAATCGCCAAAACGCGAAACTGACAAGATGTTTCGCGTGAGGTCCTGCAATGCGCGCCGTGACATCTCGCGCTTCTTTGGATTTAGACCATCGCGAAAATCCACCAGCAACATCGGAATGTTCGGGTTGTCGAGTCCGTAAAGGGCCAGTGGGATCATCTCAGTCTCGCGTGCTCCCGGCGTGTCAGGGGAGACAGGATGGTTCTCAGAATCAACAAAGCGCTTTTCGCTGTATCCCTGCCAGGTCAGAAGACGCTTGTCGGACCATGGACTGGCGATATTGAGGAAGCGCTTGTCGTATCGTTTACCCTGATATGGTCCCAAGTCTGATTTTGCTACCCATAACAAGGCGTGCGTCATGCTTCCATCCGGCATTTGCAGCGGCTCGAAGAAAAGTGACTCAGCTTCAGCGCGCTGGCGTAACAACTCCCAGTTATGCCCGCGGGTATCCCGTCCTGCGGTCAACTGTCTATCGTTGTAACGATCGAGATTAAGGTCCCCGACCAGGCCTCCGAAGGTCTTGTCGGTGAGCCTTAGCCGCGCCTGGATCTCCGAAAGCTCTGATTCTGAAAAAGCCGGTGCGCCTTCAACGGCTTCGTATAGAGAAAGCACCGACAATGCACGGATAATGTGAGACTTACGGTAGGCACTAATGTTGTGTTCATAAGAGCGAGTCGAAACCTTCACCGGCGTGCCGTAAGGATCGAGCAAGAGATTTTGCAGGGCCGTCCAGAATATTTTGTTCCAGACGTCGCGATCCGTAGCCGCCAGGTCGAGAACAGGAGGGGGTGCTTTCGTCGAAGAATTGCCATTATTGCCAACTCGTGAGTATAGAAAAGGTACAGCGCCCAAGAGCCGCTGTCCCAGTGTAGGGCGCGTATAAGTTAGTGGCCAAACGTATCGAAGGCGATCGTTTTCCGGGCTAAGGTCGCCAAGTGTATCCCGCAGGACCGTTACCAGCGGTATCCACTTTGCCTCCCCAAGAGAGTCAACTCCTTCGAGCCTGGCATGAATAGTTATTAGTTCGGCGCCGCCATCAACCGGAACCCGCTCAAGACGAAAGATCTGATCAACGGAACTGGTTGCAGGTTCTGTCTGTGTTTGTGCGTGGGCAACAAGCGTGAGAAAGGAAATAGGCGATAACAGCAGAAACGCGAGCAGGAAAACAAAGACAGTCGTAATACGTCCTGACGCTCCGTCGAGGCAAAGGCGCATCTTACGGTGACCCTTGATGTTTATCAACCTTATGAAGTTCCTTCTGATGACGCGGTCTTACTGCGCCAGTTATCCGTAAACCTCGATGTCAAATATGGTCAACAGCCAGCATTGCAAACTTTCAGGCTAGTCAGGTCGAAGCACCTTGGGAAAACTGGCAAAAACATCAGCAAGTACTGTGCCGACGTCGTCATTATGACCAAAAACAATATAACATCACTCTGGACCGCGCGGTAGATTGTCTTGGTCCATAGTGATGGTAGATCGATAATGTGCCTACGATGCGAAGCTAATATCGAGGAGTTGCCGCTTCAGGGGAATAAATACTGGGCCATAATGCGGGCAGGGGCTATTTTGCAGGCGAGGCTGCGCTTTCCGGCTCTTTGCTATCTTTCTCAGGAGGGAACTCCCAACCGGCACGCTCCAATAAAGAAACACCAAATTGAATGGGGACGGCAAAGTTGGAAGCCTGGTTTTCCGTGAAAACCGCAAAATTGACACCGATAACGCGACCGGTTGGGCCAAACACCGGAGCGCCTGACCCTCCTTCTGCGGTACGCGCGTCATAAGCAATTCGTCTGACATCGAGGTCTGTGATATTGCCTTGCGTTGTCAGTGGCTGGATTCGCCGGGATTCAGCGAGGTAACCAAGCAGAGCATCGAGTGAAGTGTACCGTTGCTGGATGCCGCGGGATTCTGCATCGTCAAGTAGAGCCAGCAATCGATCTGGCCCAGACGGGTAGCCCATCATCACTACAGTCTTGCCGACGGCAATAGCATCCTGATTCGTCTCCAGCGGAAGCAGTGGAATGTCGGTCGGTAAATCTTTTATGTCCAATAGGCAGACGGCGAGATCCTCGCGGCCCGCAGCTACCTTGAACTTAAGGGGTATAGGTTGGGAGTGATCCGGGAAATAGGCGTTGAGTTTCTTTAGTCGAGGCTGTCCTCTGACGCTACTGCTAAGACTTTGCGCGCGATCGTCAGCGAGCCAGGGCTGCGCAATGTGTCGATTGGTCACGACAAATCCATTGCCAACGTAAAAGCCCGTACCCACAAACTCATACTCAGCGATTGCAGCCTTTCCTTCCGGTGTCAATGTTGTCGGCTCACCGCTGTTCGTGACAGTGCCGCCGCTTTCGTTCGTCTGGGCCTCGGGATACCGAAGGGGACGACCGGTGCCCGCCTCAACGAAATAATAAGAACCGGCGATCAAACACACGCCACTGCCGAAGTCGCTGCGCAGTTTCACGGCCAGCGAGAGACTATCGCGAATCTCCTTGTTTGAACGAAAGACCTCGTTCAGGGTTTGGTTCATTGCCGCTGACTGTTTTTGGGCCAACTTAAGCTGTGCTTGCTGCTCATCGATCAGACGCCGAGTACGCTGGAGTTCCTTGAACATCGAGAAGCCGAGATACAAGCTTCCGCCAACAAGCACTACCGCAATGGCCAAGGTAATCAACTTGGTGCTCGGGGTGATTTCCTTAACCAGTTCGCGCGTAAATTCGCGCAGAAACACTTTGGCATCGTCTCGCCGCGTCGTGGCTGCTGACTCGAGAGCGGCTTGCTCGATGAAGGGCGCGACGTGTGCCTCGTGGGCAGACGTGCCAACGACCGCCGGCAGCGAACGAATCGGGTAGAAGGTCAGGAGCAGGTGCGATTTATCGATGCGCACCTCGTCACCATCCGCTATCTCGGTATCGAACTCGAGCGGCTTGCCGTTCAGCTTGAGATTGAGCGATTCATCAAAGCTGGTGACCAGGTACGATCCATTGCGTCGAGCCAGTTCGAGCACCGGTCGTTGGTCGGCGCGCTTGGGCAGGGACGATGAACGCAGTTGCACAGCGCAATCCTCGCCATTGCCAATGCGAACAAGCTCATCGGTCAATACCTGAGTATGTTTGTCTTTGCCCGAAGAGATGTGAATTACGAGGCCGGTCGCCATAAAAGTCAGCGGTCGAACTTAACGCGTTACAGTAATTCGGGCGACCGATTCGAACCGCTCTGTCCCGACGCGGTCCGTTAGAGCGGTCGCCCTTTTGAGGCGTATTCTACATGGTATTTTCGGGCCTAGCAAAAGATAGGAGCATTTGGCAGGAAGAAGAAAGGAGCAGACGGCAGGAGCAGGAGCAGTCGGCAGGAGGAAACATTTTCCATATATCATTTCACATTTCTCATTTGTCATTTTAGAACAGTCGCCAGTAGTGAGTCGCCAGTAGTGAGTCGCCAGTCGTGAGTCGCCAGGTTCCTTTCAAGCCCAACGTTGATTAGATCTCCGGTTAAATCGTGCGCTTCTCTCGGTCGCACCTTGGCCTTAACCCGGTGGACCGCAGACTGGCGACTTACGACCTGGCGGGTGGCGACTGGCGGCTGGCGACTGTTCTAAGATGACAAATGAGAAATAATGAGAAATGTGAAATGATATATGGAAAATGCTTCCTCCTGCCAACTGCTCCTTTCTGTCCACTGTGCTAACATGCCCTGAGAAGAGTTCTTTACCATTACCTGATTCTATCGATGGCTGATACTCCTTCAATAAACGAACCAGAAGCGCTCGAGAGACTTGTGCCTGTCATCACCGCTCCGATTCGGCACCATGTTTTCGTGTGTACAGGGAAATCGTGTTCGGCAGTTGACAGCGCCGAAGTGAAGGCTGCCTTCGAGCGCGAACTTCTTTCGCGAGCTATGCTTTTCGGCAAAGAGAAAAAAGGAAAGAACCCAAAGGGAAGCATTCTGGTTACAGAATGCGGCTCAGTTGGCTTCTGCGCTATAGGAGCGGCTGTGATGGTCTACCCTGACGGTATTTGGTATGGGCAGGTTCGCGCAGCCGATGTGCCGGAGATAGTGGAAGAACACCTCCTGAACGGTCGTGTGGTGGAGCGACTCGCTTTGCTGAAGGTTCCTTCAAAAGGCAAAGAATCTCAGGCAGCAGCTGAGAACAGCGTCGGCGGTTGGGAAGCCTGATCAGCGACTGATAAAGACTCCTAGTCCGTTTAGATAGGGCACTTGTGCCCCGGCGCGCGGCGGAGAATCGGTTTAGACAAAACGATCTGATAAAGCTTGGGTCGACGAAACTTCTATCCTTTACACAAAAAGAGGGCGTACCGGATTCACGGCACGCCCCTCTTTATTTTTTCATTTCTGGGTTGCTTCTTAGTAACCCCTGTAACCGTCGTTGTAACCGTTAGCGAAACCCTGACGGAAGTACTGCCGATACAACTCCCGGTCACCTAAACGGGAACTGTAATCGATAGTGGCATTCTGGTAATCGCGCTCATCACGATACTCGAAACGTTCGCCATTGTTACGGTCCTTGCGGCCTTCCTTGATGCCTTCATTGTAGCCGGCATTTAAGGCCGTCTGACGAAGGTCAAAACTTCCGTAACGGTAGTCATTGTTCCGGTAACGGTAGTCATCGTTATAACGCCTTTCATTACGATAGGCCTCTCGTTGCCGGCGTATCTGCTCGCGTTCCAACTCGCGCTGACGACGTATTTGCTCACGCTGCCACCAGCTATCATTTTGCCACTGCGCCTGGGTGCTCACGCTAGCTGCTAGTCCGATTCCGACAAGCAAACACAATCCCAAGAAAGCTCCCATAAGTCTTTTCTTCATCATGTTTGATTTCATTGCTACCTCCATTCTCGCCAATAAAAACTGCAAGCACCATGCCGCCGAGCACAATTGGAATGGACCTAATTCCTAAGGTTTAACGCGGAATTAAATGACAATTACATGATAATTGGGTGGCGAGAGTTATAACTTAGACCATTTGGTGCCGGTTCTATGCGACATGGAGTTTCGACAAGTTACTTCACAAGAGCGTTAGCGAACAGTTGCGGATGCAATGTTTGGGAACGGCCGCTAATGTCAGCTTGCGACGGCGGCTTGTTTTGGTTTCCAGCGAAGCACAGGTTTGCGCGCAGCGGCTGCTTCGTCGAGGCGGCCAATGCGCGTGGTGTGAGGTGCGTTCAAGACGAGTTCAGGACTGTCAATAGCTTCGCGCGCGATTGCTCGCATCGCATCAATAAACTGATCGAGTTCCTGTTTGCCAACCGATTCTGTCGGCTCAATCAGCATCGCTCCCTGAATGATTAGCGGGAAGTAAATTGTCATTGGATGGAAGCCGTAGTCGATTAGCCGCTTTGCTATATCGAGAGTATGAACGCCTTTGCGCGACTGTCGCTTGTCTGTAAAAACGACTTCATGCATCGGTGGAGCATCGAAAGGTTTTTCGTAGTCGCTCGTAAGACCATGCGCGATGTAGCGAGCGTTAAGGACGGCCGCTTCAGTCGCTTCTCGCAAGCCTTCGTAGCCGTGGGTTTGGATGTAGGCCAAAGCCCTTAGCATCATTCCATAGTTGCCGAAGAAGGCCTTCACTCGGCCAATTGATTGGGGATAGTTGAAGTCCAGTTTGTATTGAGACTGATCGGAGGTAGAAACATCGGCGGCCTTAGCGAACCCGTCCCTGCCGCTTTCTGTTTTGATAATTCGTGGGACCGGCAAGAAGGGTTCGAGTTCTTTGGTGCAACAACACGGGCCGCAGCCAGGGCCCCCACCGCCATGTGGAGTCGAGAAAGTTTTGTGCAGGTTGAGATGGATGACATCAACACCCATGTCGCCGGGCCGCGCTACGCCCACCAGCGCGTTCATGTTTGCGCCATCCATGTACACGAGGCCACCTGCCTCATGGACAATCCGGCAAATCTCCTGGATGTTTCTCTCGAAGAGACCAAGTGTGTTTGGGTTCGTTAGCATCAAGCCGGCAACATCACCGATCGCACAAAGCTCTCGCAAATGATCAAGATCAGTCAGACCCTCTGCGGTGGAGCGAATCGTCTTTACAGAAAAGCCGGACAGATGAGCGGAGGCCGGATTAGTGCCGTGAGCTGAGTCGGGAATTAACATCGTGCGACTTTTGGCAGAGCCGCCCTCGCCGTCGCGCGCATCGATGAAGGCGCGAATGATCATGACACCGGTCATCTCCCCATGAGCGCCGGCCGCCGGTTGCAGCGAAACGCCAGGTAAGCCGGTAATCTCCGCCAGATCCTGTTGCAGGTCATAAATCACCTCGAGTGCGCCCTGGGCGTCTTCTGCTTCACTTAACGGGTGAAGCGCGGCAAAGCCGGGAACCCGCGCGACCTTTTCGTTCAAACGCGAATTGTATTTCATCGTACACGAGCCGAGAGGATACATGCCCTGATCGATGGAATAGTTCCAGGTGGACATGCGTACGAAGTGACGAATGACATCAACCTCGCTTACTTCCGGTACACCCTCGAGATCGTCCTCTCTCAGAAACTCTTTCGGAACGATCTCGCTGATCGGCTGCTCGTCGACGTCAAGCGGCGG
>DATBRN010000291.1:0-2808 GCA_036560225.1 Pyrinomonadaceae bacterium
CGCTACCTGGTGCGCCCGTTTGAGGTATTTAAACCGCAAACTCGGCTTTTCGTGGGCTTCGGCCTTCTTGTGGTGGTAACCACACTCTTACTCCTTAACAGCTACTCGTCTGGCTTAGCAGAAAACTACCGAGAGGGTGACGTAGTCACCAGGACAGTCGTTGCACCAGTCGACATCACCACAGTGGACATTGCCGAGACTGAAAAGCGCCGTAATGCTGTGCGGGAAGCTACTCGTTCGAGTTTCAATTTCGACTCTACCCGAGGCGAAAGCTCGGCCGAGAGCTTTCGCGCTGAGTGGGAAGACCTCAAGAAACAAGTTGAGGCCAAGACTAAAGCACCGGCCTGGAGTGGTGAAGGAGGAGTAGCTGTCGCCCGAGCGGTCATCTCGCATAAGTTTGACGAGAATGAACTTGATCGCCTTACGGCGTTGATTCGTGAGATTGGCGGCGGTTACATCTATGATGACAATGATTCTGATCGTTTGAAGCAAGAGATCGTGCTGATCGACGTCCGAAATCCGGCGGCCCAGATGATTGTTCCGGCGCCACAGACTCGCATGACCGCGCTCTCCACCGCGCGCCGAAACTTGGAATTGCGAGTTCGAAACCTTTCTAACTGGTCTCAAGAAGAGAAGTCTGCTCTCGTTTCAGCAATGGTGCCTCTGATCCGTCCAAATGTGGTGCTCGATCAGACGGCCACGGCAACCGCGCGTGAGACGGAGGCCAATAGGGTTGCTAAGATTGTGATTTCGCTAAAACGAAACCAGGTTATTGCGCGTCAAGGCGATACCGTAACTTCAAGTATGCTTGCTCAGTTTGCAGCTATCGAGAGCTTAGAACATAGCGGAAGGACCTGGCACAACCTGCTTGGACTGCTTTTGATCGTCATTGCAGTTTATTGGGCAGCGTGGAAGTTTACGGAGCATAGAAGCGGTGCGGCCACGTTATTTCTGTCGAAAAGAAGAGCTTTTGCACTCGTGGGTTCCGCGATAGTTATCGAGACTGCGCTAATGCGGGTGGGATTCACTTTTGCGGATAGTGTTGCAGCTCAGATGCGTGCACCACTCAACGATCCGGCAATCTTGAGCTTCGCCATTCCGTTTGCGGCTGGCGCGCTCCTGGTGGCAATGCTGGTGGATACGCAACTTGCCTTTCTTGCTGGAATCACTACGGCTTTGTTTGCCGGAATGCTTGCACCGATCGGTATTCAGAAAGCCATCTATGCAATGATCTCTTCCTCGGCAGCTGTTTACGGAATAGGACGTTATCGAGAGCGCCAGTCAGTTACGATTGCCGGGCTGTTTGTTGGCGGGATGAATGTATTAATGGCCCTGGCGTTGATTGCCTACGCCGAGCAGCCCATTACGTTGAATATGACCCTGCTCGCTGGCGGCTGCGGATTTGTGGGCGGTCTTCTCTGCGCGGTTTTTGCTGCGGGCGGATTGCCCATAAATGAAACCCTTTTCGGTATTCTGACCGACGTTAAGTTGCTGGAGCTTTCAAATGCCGATTTACCGGTGCTCGGCCAACTCGCGTTGCGGGCTCCCGGAACCAACCAACACTCGCATGCGGTGGGCCAGTTAGCGGAGGACGCGTGTAGGGCGGTCGGGGCCAATCCGTTACTGGCGCGCATCGGAGCGCTCTATCATGATATTGGCAAACTGGCGGCGCCGGAGTACTTTGTTGAGAATCAACAGGGTGAGAATCCCCATGATCGCTTACGTCCTTCGCAGAGTGCCAGGGTCATTACCAGCCATGTTACGTACGGCCTAAGGTTGGCGAAGGAGATCAACCTACCGAAAAAGATTGCGGATTTCATTCCCCAACATCACGGCACGCGCACGCTACACTTCTTTCTTCGCAAAGCACAGGCGCGGGCACAGCCGGGCGAGACAATCGAGGAAAAGGAGTTTCGTTATCCGGGCCCGAGGCCTCAGTTTAAAGAAGCAGCAATCATGATGATCGCTGATTCATGCGAAGCAGCAGCGCGTTCGCTCGCACGACCTGATCCTGACAATATTCGCACCATCGTGCTTAAGATCGTTGATGCAATCATCAGCGACAGCCAGCTCGATGAATGCGACTTGACGCTACGAGAACTAACAACAATCAGGGAAGCCATTATCAGCGCCTTAACTGCCATCTATCACGCGCGAATCGATTACCCAGGTTTCAATCCGCCTCTGGCCGGTCCACTTCCGACACTGCCGCCCGCGAATCTGGATAGCGAAGAACGTGGAATCACCTACAGCAGACCTTCCGAAATCCCAATAAACGAGGGTGGCGAAGTCGAAGACGAAGCTATAACCCGCAAGGTAGCCAAGCGCTAATCGAAAAATGAAAGACTTGCCGGCTCGTCAGAACCGGTCGCGTAGTTTGCGATAGGTGGTGGGGAGATCTTCGGGAATGACGCGTGTTTGACCGATGGTCGACATGAAGTTTGTGTCACCGCTCCAACGCGGCATGATGTGAATATGGATGTGGTCTACAATACCGGCTCCTGCAGAGTGACCCAGGTTCATGCCGATATTGAAGCCCGTCGGTTTGTAGGCTTCCCGAAGCGCGGTTTGGGAAGCTTTCATCAGATCCATCAATTCATCAGTAGTCTCTTTTGAGACTGCATCGAGATCGCCGACATGCTCGTAGGGAACAATCAGCAGATGGCCGCTTGTGTAGGGATAGATATTGAGGACGATGAAATTGTACGAGGCTCGCAGGAGGACAAAATTCGCCTCGTCCTTGTCAGGATCGGCTTCAAGCTCACAAAAAACACAAACACGGCATCTGGAGTCGGCATCGCCGCCAGA
>DATBRN010000292.1:0-12148 GCA_036560225.1 Pyrinomonadaceae bacterium
CACATCCATACTGTTGTATCCGCAAACCAGAAGAAACCAGAGCTTGTTCTTAACGCCTTTAAGTCAAACGCCACAAGGCAGCTGCGGGAGGATGGTCTTTGGCCTCATCCGTTTAGCCCGTGGGCAGACAAAGGTAGCAAGGGACGACTATGGAACGAGAAAAGTGTCGCTAGGGCAATCGACTACGTAATTAACGGCCAAGGGGATGATTTGCCAGATTTTGATGATTGACCGTAGCTGAAAGAGTAGCACCCACCCGCTACCGAGCCCGTGTGAAAACTCGGGGTTGTAGCACTTCTCACGGGTCACGGGTTGAACGAATGAGTGACAGATGAGTTCACGACTAATACGAGATAAGAATGATTAAGCCGTGCAGAGTTCTGGTTTATCCATGAAGTACAACATTCGCTCCACGCCTAAGTGATTCAGCACTCGTTTGAAGTTGTAACTCAACATAGTTAATCCGAATTCTATACTCACCTTATGAATACCCTTTAGTAAGAATCCGCCTTGATTCATGCTCGCCTTGATCGTGCCAAACGGATGCTCAGCCAGCGCCTTGCGCAGCTTCAGCAACTCCGGCCGGCCACGGTTCCGCGCCTGTAGTCGTTCGAGTACCTCCTGGTCCACCCAACGTAAGATCTTGCGGCCACGTTTGCTCGTCGTGCATTGCAATCTTAGCGGACAGCCAGCACATGCCTTGGTCCGATAGATCTTGTATTGCTTGCCTTTCTTTTTAGTCATGCCCCGAAAGGTCATCGCCTCACCTTGCGGGCAGAGGTAAACATCCCGTGCTGCCTCATACTGAAATCGTGTGTTAGCAAACACGCCCCGACCTTTCGCCGCTCCTGAGCGCGGTGGCGGCACATACGTCATTAACTTTGCCTCTTCGCATTCTTTCAGCGCACTGCCTTCGTAGTAACCACCATCCGCCAAGACCGTCAACTCCTCAACCTCCAACGCCTGCTGGGCCGCCTCGGCCATCACCGCCAACTGTCCCAGATCGTTAACTTCATTCGTTACTTCATAGGTCACCAGCAACTTCAGCTTGCTATCCACCACCGTCTGCACGTTGTAACTCACTTCGCTGCCCCGCGCCGTCTTCATTAACTTCGCGTCCGGATCAGTTAGCGATACCTGGCTCTCGCCACTTTCGTCCAACTCCTGCGCCAGCTGCTCGTGCTCGGCCAGGTACCGATCCAGACTGGCGATCTTCTCTTTCAACTGCTCAGCCGTCAGTTCTGTTTCTTCTTCCTCAGCCTCGGCTGCATCAGCTGCGTCCATCGCCGCCAAATACTCCGCAATCTTGACCCGCTCACGCGCAAGTATCTTCTTCAACTTCTCCGCCGTGTAGTTCCGTTGCTTGCTGTTCACCGCTTTGAACTTACTGCCGTCCACTGCCACTATCTCTTTCCCGTACAAGCCGGCTGCCACACACCAGCGCCGAAACTCTACCAGCACTCCTTTGATCCCTGCCGCATTGGCCGTGCGAAAGTCAGCGATCGTCTTGAAATCCGGATGCAGTTGCTGGCACAACCAAATCACTTCCAGATTGCGATGACATTCGCGCGCCAGTTTCCGCGATGAGCACTGCCCATTCAGGTGGCCCCACAAATACAACCCCATCACGATCCGAGGGTCATAGCCCGGTCGTCCTGTCGCCGCTGCTTCCGCACGCACAAACCCAAGCTTCACGAAATCCAACCGCTCCAGAAAGGCTGCGATCGCCCGCACCGCATTGTTCGCTGCTATGTAGTCGTCAATCGTTCGCGGTAGCAACAATCCCTGGCTGCGCTGACTGCCTTTGATGTAGCCCATGTTGGCTCCATTCGCTTTTCATAAACGAGCACCTCATTCTACCGACTCCTGATCTGCACTCAATCTTTTTTTTCTCAACCACCAACTTTTGCGTTACAGTTTATCTTCCCGATGACGGTCGAGTTTTCACACAGCCTCGGTAGCGGGTGGGTTCTTGATGCAAAATCCGGAGATTTACCGACTGACCCACCCGCTACCGCGAGGTGGTACTGACCTCATGACCCTGTCGGTTGAGTTTTGACGCAAACTCTTCAAGGCGGGGAGAGTCAACTAAGTTTTTCAACTGCCAGATGACCATAACTAACAAGACATTCCGACAGCGAGCAAAGTGGCGCACCGGCGTTGTGAGTGCGCTTTTGCTCGGTCTGATGTTCAGCCACGCCGGCTGTTTTCTTGATGAGAAGCTGGAGCCTTACTACGGCCGCGTGGTGGTCCCACGGTCACAGGAATTTCATTGGAGTGATGGCGGTCTTCCGCAGACCTTCGACCCGGCCTTCGCGGCGGCTCCACCCGATACTGACTTAGTTAGAGCAATCTTTGAGGGCCTTACAGATTACGATCCTCGTACCCTTGCTCCCATTCCTGCCGTGGCGACACGTTGGGAGCCATCCAATGGCGGGCGCGTGTGGACATTCTACTTGCGTGATGACGCTCGCTGGTCAAATGGTGAAGTCGTTACGGCGCAGGACTTTGTGCGTTCGTGGCGTCGCACAATGAGGATCGGAGAGCTGGCGCCGCATACGGAGTTGCTTGCTAACATAGAAGGCGCCGTAATCGAGAGTCCCGGATCCGGCACCGTTACGACAACACCCGCGACCACCCAGCCAGAAAAACAAGTGAAGCCCGAGGCTCCGCTGGCTAATGCCAAGCCGCCAAGTACGAAAAGCCCGAGTGAGGCACTTGGAGTGGAGGCCGTTTCCGACTACGTGTTGCGCGTCCGGCTACGACGCCCGGATCTTAACTTTCCTGCGCTGGTTGCCCACCCTGTGTTTCGGCCGGTGAAGCTCCAACAGGAAGGTGATGTTAGCAAGTTGGCAGCTAAGGACCTCGTTTCCAATGGTGCCTTTTCGCTGGCCAAGACCGAAAGCGAGCGTGTGCTGTTGGAGCGCGCAAACAACTATTGGGACAAAGACCAGGTAGCCCTACAGACGGTCGAATTCGTGGGTCAGAAGGACGCTGAGTCTGCGCTGGCCGCTTATCGCGCCGGTGAAATTGATGCCGTGACCAATGCTGCTTTTGAACCGCTCGCAATAAAGCTGCTGACGCCCTATGAGGATTTTCGCCGCACAACTTATGGCGCTTTGACCTATTACAGTTTCAACACAAAGCATCAGCCATTCGACGACGTTCGCGTACGTGAAGCCCTCGCGATTGGCATTGACCGCGACCGCATCAGCGCCGATGAAATGGGCGGAGCTACTGAACCCGCCAAGCGCTTCCTTCCTGAAATGGCTTCTAACGCCCAGAACCCGGTAGTTAATAAATCCGAAGTTCTGGAGAAAGAGTACGAGCGTGCAAGAGAGTTGCTGGCGGAGGCCGGCTTTCCTGAAGGGGAAGGATTTCCGAAGATTCGTTTACTTATCAACCGCAACGAACAGCAGCGCGTTGTGGCTCAATCGATTGCTGCGATGTGGCGAAGCGTACTGAACATCGAAACCGAGATCATTGTAAAGAACTGGGATGAATATGAGGCCTCCATTCATGCCGGTGACTATGATGTGGTGCGGCGCGGGATAGTTATGCAAACGACCGACGAGCTAACGAGCATTCGGATGATTTTTCCGGAAGGCACTCCACCCAATCCGACTGCCGCAGCGGAAAAAGAGGCCGCAACTCCGGCCAATGTCGTAAACGGAAAGCCGGCGGCTGTGAAAGACAATGACCTTGCAAAGCTGCCGCCGATCGAAACTGAGGCACAAGCGCTGAAGGATTTGAGTGCGATGCCAATCTATTTTGCTTCGTCTTATTCTCTCGTGAAACCCTACGTCACCGGTTTTGACTCAAATGTACTGGACACTCCTTCGCTGAAAACTGTCCGCATCAACACTAATTGGACGAATCAGAACCGGGAGCGGACCGCGTCCCCGGCTCGACCCGCCCGAGTAGGGTGGTGGTAGTGCACGGGGTGGGGTACGGATTACCAACAGACTGACTGAACATTTTCCATATATCATTTGACATTTTTCATTTGTCATCTTTCACGCTTCTTTCTCGCGAGCAAAGAACCTAACGCTGGCGGACGAGTAAAATGTCAAATGAAAAATGTCAAATGATATATGGAAAATCAGTATTTCCTTTCGTCCGTTGGCCCCGCGCTCCGCTCGCTCCCGTATTGGCGGTCGATCCCTCAGACACATAGAATTGTAAAATAACCCCGTCCCAGAAGTAAGAATCTTGCTCAATTGATCTTCGCGTGATAAGTTCGTCTGTTCCCATAGAGTGCATCTCCCATAGCGCACAGCAATGGCTACAGCCTACCTAAAACAGATTCCAGCGACCGCCGCCATCGCTGTACTCCTGTTGGGAGGAATCTCCTGCCGAGTTGTTGAATCGAGCGGAGAGTTCTACGGCAGCACTACACCACCACAGCGCAACATTCTCCGTTATGTGACCGGCGATGAGCCTGAATCGCTCGATCCCCAGGGAACCACCGGACAACCTGAGGGCCGAATTTTCATGGCGCTCTATGAAGGCCTGGTTGAATACCATCCCAAAACCATGGAGCCGATACCAGCCATTGCCGAAACCTGGCAAGTAAATAACGACTCTTCGGAATTCGTCTTTCATTTGCGAAGGAATGCGCGCTGGTCAAACGGTGATGGCATCACGGCGAATGATTTTGTTTACAGCTTTCGTCGTGGGGTGGCGCCGGAGACGGCGTCACGCAACGCGAATCTGGCTAATTACATTAAATATGCAGCCGCGTTTAACTCAGGTGCGGTTTTCGTCAAAGATCCTTTGACCAATCGGTTTCTGCTTGAAAAGGATTTTGCCGATAAGCCGGCTCCGGAATCGCTCAGCCAGATGCCATTGAAAGCACCAGCGGAGGAATACTCGGCCACAGCTAAGGAGACAACCTCATTCCCGGAAACCACCTTCCATCAATATATGCATTCGCCCCCGAGGTTGACGCTGCCGGGTGACGAGAAGAAGCGCAACACTTTGCTGGCAAGCAACCCTGAACTCCAGGCGGCTGTGGCCGGGAAAGAGATGGTCAAAGTAACGGCCGAAGATATCGGTGTTGAGGCAGTGGATGACTACACCCTGCGAATCTCTCTGAGTCAGGGTGCGCCCTATTTCGAAGGTTTGCTGGCTAATCAGTTTTTCAGGCTGGTTCCGCGGAAAGCCGTTGAGAAGTATGGCCGGAGTTGGACAGACCCGGGTCACATCATTACTTGTGGTCCGTTCAAACTGAAGTCATGGAAGCCTTACGCGGAGATTGTGGTCGAACGCGATCCGATGTACTGGGACGCGGCGAACGTTCACCTCGACGAAATATATTTTTACCCTATGAGTGATCTCACCACCGCGATGAATCTCTATAAGGTGGGCGAGATCGATGCCGCGCTTAACCACGTCGTACCTAACACGTGGCTGGACGTGGTTAGATCCAAGAAAGATTACATGGAAGGTTCGGAGGCGGCTATTACGTACATCTATATCAATGTTACTAAACCGCCAATGAACGACGTGCGTGTTCGGAAGGCTTTCAACATGGCCATCGACCGAGATGCCAGGGCCATTTCTCGAAAAGTGGTTAAGCCGCTGACTGCGTTTACTCCGGAAGGTATCTTTAAGGGCTACCCGCAACCTAAGGGCGACGGCTTCAATCCCGAAAAGGCGCGTCAGTTGCTCGGGGAAGCCGGATTTCCCGTGACCGCGCGAGGAGACGGTAGCTTCTCGTGCCCGAAGTTTCCTGTCGACCAAGTTGAATACATCTTCAACACTTCTAGTTCCAACGCCGCGATGGCTGAGTTTATGCAGGCCCAGTGGAAACAAAACCTGGGCATCACCGTTCCGCTTCGGAACATGGAATTCAAAACGTTTGTTGCCGCTCGTCCCAAGTTAGAGTACAAGGGGTTTGCCCTCGGAATTTTCGGTGCCGATTACATGGATCCGTTTACTTTTCTAAATATTTTTTCGACTCCTGGTGGAGACAATGGTAGTGGCTGGTGGGATAAAAAGTACGTCGATATGCTCGACGAAGCGAATCGCACGCTCGATAAGCAACAGCGTTACGCACTGCTGGCAAAGGCCGAAAAATATCTGATCGACGCCCAGCCCATCATTCCCATTGAAACTCCGGCCGTTAATTTTGTGAAGAAGCCCTACGTAAAGGGCATGTATCCGAATGCCGGCTCAATGTATCCATGGAAGTACGTATACATTGAGCGCGATCCAGCAAAGTGGGATTACGGTACGCCCAGCCTAACCGACTAGGACAACAGGCATTCGTGCCTGTTTGGTGCTGTGATTACTGACAGACACGAATGTGGATCCTGTGAAAGACAGGTCTTCCCGTCCGTCCTGCAAAAATGATTTCATTCATCATTAGGCGCTTACTGATTACTATTCCGACGATTCTTGTCGTCATCACGATTACCTGGGGACTGATCCGGCTAGCGCCCGGAAACTTCTACTCAGGCGAAAAGCCGATTCCCAAACAAATTGAAAACAACATTCGTGAAAAGTATGGTCTGAACAAACCATGGTACGTTCAGTACGGCAAAATGATGGGCAACCTCATGCGGCTGGACTTTGGCACCTCTTTAAAGTACGAGGGCCTGCCAGTGCGCAGCATCATCGCCCGCTCACTGCCGGTTTCAGCAGCGATTGGAGTATCCGCTTACCTGCTGGCTTTGATTGTTGGGATTTTTTTCGGTTCGATTGCGGCGCTTAAGCAAAACTCGAAGTGGGACTATGGCTCGATGGCCCTGGCGATGCTTGGCATATCGATTCCTAACTTCGTGCTTGGTCCGATCCTGATCCTCATATTCTCGCTTACGCTCTACTGGTTTCCGCCGGCGCGTTGGTATGGTTTTCCAAGCCGCAGCGCGATCTTGCCGATACTAACCCTGTCAGCCATCTATATGGCATACATTGCGAGATTGACACGGGCCGGAATGCTGGAAGTTCTTCGTTCGGACTACATTCGCACCGCTCGTTCAAAAGGATTAAGTGAGCGCCAGGTTGTAATTCGTCATGCTTTGCGTGGAGGGCTGCTGCCGGTAGTTTCTTTTACAGGTCCGGCGCTCGCATTTCTGTTAACCGGTACCGTGGTCGTTGAGCGCATCTATGCGTTGCCAGGTCTTGGAAACTATTTCATCCAGGCATCGCTTAATCGCGATGAGCCGCTGATAATTGGGATTGTAGCTTTCATCGCCATCACCCTTCTGTTGATGAATTTGCTGGTAGATATAGCTTACGGTTTTCTCGATCCGCGGATTCGCTACACGTAAAGCAAACTGTTAGTTTACGTTGTGTGGAGAATACTGAACTTGAGTGGTAATGAACGATCGCAAACTAACAGTTTGCTTTACATGGAGATGCTCAACTTTGGAGTAATGCTAACTGATCGGTAATCCTTAAACTGAGTGGTAATGAACCTACGGCAAACTAACAGTTTGCTTTACAGATGGACGACAACAGACCAGCTATTCCAGGAGACGTTGATAAGCCGGAACCGGGAGTAACCCCGGATACTGCTCCCAGTTATCGTGAGGGCGACGTCATTCATACCGCCCCGGAATTTGCGATTGCCGAGGCGGATGTGTTAGCTCCGGAAAGAGGCGACCTCGTGTCGGGGACTTCTCTCTGGCGCGATGCCTGGCGACGTTTACTTAAGAACAAGCTCGCAGTTTTTGGCATGATCGTCGTGGTACTTGTGGCGATCGCGTCAATCGCAGGTCCCGCTATCATCAAGAGAACTACGGGTTACGCTCCTGATTTCATTCCCCGTGATGCCCAGCTAATTAAGTCCTTTCCTCCGTTCAAGGCGCCTGACGGCTCTTTCTCCTGGTTGCATCCTATGGGAACCGACAATCAGGGCCGGGACATGCTGGCGCGCGTGCTCCAGGGCGGACAGATTTCGCTGATGGTTGGCATTATCGCTACGATCGTTTCTCTGCTTATCGGTGTCGCCTACGGCGCAATCGCGGGTTATCTCGGCGGCCGCGTTGATAATCTCATGATGCGCTTTGTCGACATACTTTATTCGCTCCCCTACATCATTCTCGTCATCGTTTTACTCGCAATGTTTCGCAGAAGCACGGCGATGGGTCAACTCGTGCTTTTGTTTGTTGCACTCGGCTCCGTCTCTTGGTTGACGATGGCCCGAATAGTTCGCGGGCAGGTGTTGTCGCTGAAGAACCAGGAGTTTGTTCTGGCCGCAAGGGCGACTGGCGTTTCAACCTTGCGGATCATCTTCCGCCACATCGTGCCTAATACTCTGGGGCCGGTAATCGTTTACGCCACGCTTACCATTCCCTCGGTCATGCTGACGGAAGCGTTTCTTTCGTATCTGGGGTTTGGGGTGCAACCTCCACTCGCGTCGTGGGGCACGCTGGCGACTGAAGGCATTCAGAACATAGGAATCTTTCCCTGGCAGATGGTGTTTCCTGGCTTGACCATGGCCCTGACCCTTTTTTCACTGAACTTCCTCGGTGATGGATTGCGCGATGCGCTCGATCCGCAGATGCGCAAACTTTGAAAATGACCAGCACGGACGGAACTCTCCTCGAAGTGAAAGACCTGCGCACGTACTTCAGCACTGAAGACGGCGAGGTCAAGGCTGTTGACGGCATCTCGTTTCAGTTGAAACGTGGTGAGACGCTCGGGATCGTGGGGGAGTCGGGTTCAGGCAAGTCAGTCACCAATCTTTCGATAATACGCCTGATACCAAGTCCACCAGGCCGGATTGTTTCCGGTGAGGTGTTGTTTGATGGTCGCGATATCCTCGCACTAAAGGAAGAGGAGGTGCGCAAAATTCGCGGCCGGCGCATCGCCATGATCTTTCAGGATCCGATGACGTCGCTGAATCCCTTCATGAAGATCTCCCGGCAGTTGATGGAAATCACTCAACTGCATCTTGGTCACACAAAAAAAGAAGCATACAACCACGCCGTAAGGATGCTGGAGACTGTCGGTATTCCGGATGCCCGTTCGCGTGCTGATAGTTATCCGCACGAGTTTTCGGGAGGCATGAGACAGCGCGTAATGATCGCGATGGCCCTATCATGCGAGCCCGAATTGCTGATCGCGGACGAGCCAACAACGGCGCTTGACGTAACCATCCAGGCGCAGATCTTAGAATTGATCAAAATACTCAAGAGGGCCACAGGCGCCAGCGTTATTTTGATTACGCATGACCTCGGCGTTGTGGCGGGCATGACCGATCACCTGATCGTTATGTACGCCGGAAAAGTCTTCGAGCAGGCGCCAACAGGGGAATTGTTCGAGCGGCCTGGCAACCCCTACACGAAGGGATTACTTCGTTCAGTCCCGGATCCGACAGCCGAGCAAGGAAGTCTATATCAGATTCCCGGGTTGCCGCCGGACGTCGCGCATCTACCCCCGGGTTGTCCCTTTGCGCCTCGGTGCGAACGCGTTGAAGAGATCTGTCGCCGGGAGTTTCCGCCGTTTGTGCAACTGACTGCCGAGCACTTCTCGCTGTGTCATTTCGCAAACGAAGTTTACGAAGAATCAAGAGCAGGTGCCCAATCTAAATGAATTCTGTTGAGAGTTAGCCTTTCAAGTGAGCATGCAGGAAACAAACCGAAACTCGACCAATCGTCTACCGCCAGATTCCGGCGAAGCCGGTCCTCCTTTGCTGGCCCTCCGTGACTTGAAGGTCTATTTCAATCTTTCCGGCAACCGTACGGTCAAAGCAGTTGATGGCGTGACACTCGACATCCACGCCGGTGAGACGCTTGGTCTGGTTGGTGAGTCCGGTTGCGGCAAGTCAACACTCGGCCGAGCCATTCTCCGCCTCAACGAACCTACTTCCGGTCAAGTTCTCTATCGCAATCATGACCTATCACACTTATCGAAGAAGAAAATGCGCGAACACAGGCGCCACCTGCAAATAATCTTTCAAGATCCCTATGCTTCGCTCAATCCTAGAATGACCGTCGGCCAGATTGTTGGTGAGCCTCTGGAAACCTTCAAACTAGCTCGAGGCAGGGAAGCGGAACAACGGGTGCAAGAACTGATGGAGACGGTTGGGTTGAGCAAACGTTTCATCAAGCGCTACCCGCACGAGTTCTCTGGCGGTCAGCGGCAGCGTATCGGCATTGCGCGGGCGCTCGCAGTCGATCCTGATTTTATCGTCGCCGACGAGCCAATCTCCGCCCTGGATGTTTCAATCCAGGCGCAGATCATGAATCTTCTGGAGTACCTGCAGCGCAAGAAAAATCTGACTTACTTGTTCATCTCCCATGACCTACGCGCAATACGCCACGTTTCCGACAGGGTAGCAGTGATGTACTTGGGCAAACTTGTTGAACTTGCCGATGCCAAAACTGTTTATGCAGATCCGCTAATGCCATATACAAAGGCGCTCATCTCTGCCGTACCGGTGCCGGATCCGAAAGTCGAGGCAATACGTCGGCGAATTGTGTTGGAAGGCGACGTTCCCTCGCCAATAAATCCGCCGCAGGGTTGCCGCTTCCATACTCGTTGCCCCTATATGATTCAGGCATGTAAAGAAGTTGTCCCACCCCTGGTTGAAATCAGACCGAAGCACTTTGCCGCGTGCATTCGAATTAGCCCTGAGCAACCTGACATTGAAAAGGTAGCTCCCGGCGAGGCACCCGGACTCGCAGCCGCTCGTGCCGCGGTTGAACAGACAATCACACCCTCAAATGAAATGCGGTCGTTATTGGTTATTTAAAAAGAGGGTAGGTTTTTTGTGTTTACTGGTAATTAAAGTGTCTAGCTGCTAAGTGGCAGTGAAGAGGCACTTGTCGCCGTTATTACCGGACCCTGGACTAACTCTATAAATGCAAATCAAGTGAACCTCCGGCTGGGGATCTTTGTATGATTTGGATCGCAATTGAACAAGGGTGTTTTACAGCAGATGACTTCACGAAATCGTCCACAGATGTCGCGAGGCAATGAGCCGTCAAAAGAAAGCCCAGCTGTGACGACGGATGAGTCACAATTGTCGCCTTCGCTGGAGTCCGAAGCGTCTGCACACGACGTACTTACTGACATAGTTCAGCAGCACCCGGAAGACGCGCCTGCCGGCTGGGCAGAAGTTCAAGAGCAGCTCGCAGCCTCTTCAGGACTGTCTGTCTTACTTGTCGATGGCCGCCAGCCTCCGGCACTAATTGCTTCCAACAACAATTCCATATGTCACGCTTTCCAGTCGTCGCTGGAGTATGTCAGCCTTTGTGATCCCTATTGCGGCGACGCACATCGCCTGGCGCTGTCTGCCGGATCCACGGTTCGTTACAAATGCCATGCGGGACTTCAGTGTTTCACGATGCCTGTGCAAATTGGCAGGGAACAAAATCTCGCGGCCATCGGTGGTCGCGCTTTTATAAGCGGAGAGGACTACCGCTCGCTGGTAGATCGCTTCCGGGCCGGAGAGTTGAACGATCTGCTTGGCCGCAACCCATTCGAGAATGTGATCTTCGCCGAGTCGCAAAGGTTGGACCAATTGTCGGAACGCTTACAAAAGGCCGCACGTACCTTTGAGGCGCCCACAGCAAAAGCGCCTGCGGCCAAGACTGAAGCTGCCGCGGCTTTGCCCAGCCAGCAACCATCTCGGCGTGGTGGCAGCGATCGCTCTTCGGGAAGCGCTGGCGTAGCGCCCGTGCTGGAGGCCCGAAGTCTCACGAACAAAACAGATCGCCCTACGTTCGATCTTCAGCGCGAAGTCGAGCGCCTGCGCGGTGAGCTCGAACACCGCGCGCACTTGGCAGAATCGCTTCAGCGTTTCCTTGTGCGCATAAGTTCGAGTGACCCGGCCAAGACCTACACAGCGATTCTGACGCATACGAAGGAGTTGCTGCAGTCTGAACGCGCTTCTCTTTGGGTCTTCGATGAGACCTCGGATGAAATTAGGCTGAAGGCTGCAGTAGGCCTTGCCACCACCGAGTCCGAAATCAACCCGACGCGTTTGGGCGAAGGAATTTCTGGCAGGGTGCTGGAATCCGAAAGACCTCTGGTTGTGGAAAACCTCGAAAAGTCAGGACTGAGACCGGCTCCGGCAGAGCGAAACTACAGAACGAAATCTTTTATTAGTTATCCCATAACCATGAGCGGTCGAAAAATTGGCGTACTCAACGTGGCTGATAAAATCGGCGGCGGAAACTTTGATGACGCC
>DATBRN010000293.1:0-10165 GCA_036560225.1 Pyrinomonadaceae bacterium
GGCCCAGGCGCTCCGGAACAGTATTCCCGCCGCGAGTCAGGGAACGATGAACAATCTGACGATTGGAGGAATCGATTCGCGGAGTACTTCACCCGGTGAGTTTTCATATTATGAAACCGTCGCCGGCGGCATGGGCGCGCGACCCTCGCACGACGGTATGAGTGCCGTGCACACGCACATGACAAACAGCCTGAACACGCCCGCCGAAGCGCTTGAGTATGCGTATCCGTTGCGCGTGCGCGAGTACAGGATTCGGAAAGGTTCTGGCGGCAAAGGAAAATGGCGTGGCGGTGATGGCATCGTCCGCGAAATAGAGACGCTCGTGCCGGCCCGTATGTCGCTGCTTTCCGACAGACGGAAGCGTGGGCCTTACGGTTTATTTGGAGGCGATGACGGCAAGCCAGGCAGCGCGACAATCATTAGCAGCGAGCGTACACGCAAGATTGGATCTAAGGGAAGCTGGGACTTGGAAGCGGGGGATCGAGTGCGAATTGAAACGCCGGGTGGGGGCGGCTTTGGGAAGAAAAAACTTGAATAGTCTGGAACGAGCGGGGGCAAGCCCACCTTCCCAACCTGAGAGCTTCTCGAGTGGCTGATGGGATCCAACCTTGAAAGCCTTTCAACGCAAGGAATGCAAGTCAACTCTGATTAGCTCAGGGTTGGGAAGGTGGGCTTGCCCCTCGCTGATCCGGTTCACTCAATCCAAACTCTAAGTCGTCAATCTTCGATAAATCCCTGGCAGGCGTTCAGGCAGCGAAAGCACGTCGTCGATGATTGTGTAGCCCACCTCGCCGTAGAGGTCGCGCAGCTCAGCCTCCGACTCGCGATCAATCGTAATGCAAAACGGAGTGATGCCGGTATTCTTTGCCTGTCGCAAAGCCTCGCGTGTATCTTCGCGCGCATAACGCGCATCGCCATAGTCGTGGTCATAAGGACGCCCGTCAGACAAAACAATCAGCAGTCGCGTGCGCGCGTCCTGCTTCGCAAGTTTCGCCGCAGCGTGACGTATTGCTGCGCCCAGCCTCGTGTTGTTCTGGAATGTTATGCCTCCGATTCGTTGCTTCACCTCATCTGAATACTTCTCACCAAAGTCCTTCACCACATAAAACTTCACGTTCCGGCGGCCTTCTGAAGTGAAGCCATTGATTGAATAAGTATCGCCGACCGCCTCCAGCGCCTCGCTCATCAAAACCAGACCCTCTTTTTCAATCTCGATGATGCGCCGGCCGGGCCGCGTGTAGGGCTGAAGGGGATGACGCCCGATCGTGCGCGCGGTTGAAGACGATTGATCCAGCAGGAAGGAGACCGCGACATCGCGGCGGCGACGCAGACGCTTGGTATAAAGCCGCTCAGACTGATGGCCACCGCGAACTTTCGCCGCGTGACGGTCGATGACATAGTCGATGACCGCGTTAAGGTCAAACTCCTCGCCGTCCAATTCATTCGTGACACGCAGCAAATCCTCCGGCTTCATCAACTGAAACTGATGGCGGATGGATGAAATCACACCCTTGTGGCGCTCGCGCGTTTGTTCGACAAACATCCTATCGCCGTGCTTCACGCGCTTTTCTATCACGCGGCACCAACCGATTCGATGATCCGATAACTCGCGATCCCATTCATCGTAGCTGTATGCAACTTCGCCCTCTTCAATCATCTGCTCGGGAAATTCGGCCTCAGTCCACGTCTCAGCGCCCGCGAGATCGTCAGGCTCTCCTTCGCCTGGATCGTTCCAGGCATTGAAGAGCTCGCGTGCGTCACGCCGTTGCGGGCTTCGATCCGAACGTCGCCGGTTGAAGCTGTCGGTGGCGATTGCGTTCTCCTCTTCCGTCTCGGACGGTTCTTCCTGAGTCTCTAGTTCCTGAATCGAATCGTCGGGAGCCATCGATTGAAACAATGAATAAACGCGACTCGTGGCCATCAAAGTATCTGCGACTGTTGCTGTTGGCTGCGATAGATATTCAGGTGCTACGGTTTCGAGCTCGGAAACGACCTGGCTGTAATACTGTCGCGCGTCGTCGGTTGCGCCGCCGAGCAGCGTGGTTTGAAAAAGCAACTCAAACGAAACCAGCGTTGCGGGCAACTCAAGGACCGACGGACGCCCATGGCGGAGGTGTTCACGAATCAAGTCCAAATCGCGCGTGAGCCCTCGATACTGATGACGAAGTCGACGGTCGATGCGGCAATTTTCCAGGGTGCTGAAGATGCGACGAGCGAGCTGTGGATGAGGAAACAATTGCAGGGCGTGGCGATAGTCGACATTTGCAGGATAGACCTTCCTTCCGGTCCGTTGCTCGGCGGGGGGCTTTTCCGCGTCAGCGACAGACGGGACGGTCTGTTCTACACCAAGCATTTCGTCTGGAAGAGAGAAAGCGTCGACGGCATCCTTGTTTTCTGAGGTGTAAATCTCTCTGAGTGCGTCATAAGCTGCCCTGAGCGTTGCGGTTCCCTGTTCGTAAGTGCCGAATTCAATTTGTCCTGCTGCGTGCGCTGCTAGCACCTTGTAGAGACGAAAGTCGAGTTCATAGTCAGCAAACTCAGCCACCACCGAAGGAAGATGTATCGTACGTCCGTCGCCAATGCGCGACTCGACTGGAACAGCCGCCAGCGGGCTAATTTCAACCTCGTGTCCCGTCAACCCTTCGACGTAAAGTTTCAGCAGCTCGCGCACATCCTCGAGTGACAACCCGTTGCTTCCGCTGCGCAGCGCGTCATAACTGCCTCTAGTTTCCAGCGCGAAATAACTCCGCCGCGCGCGCGCATCTTTGTTGGGTGATGAAAGACCGCGTCGGGCCCACTCCTCAAACTGCGCGATTGAGACAGTCCGGAGTGCCAACGAACTCGAACGAAAACAGGCGAGCGCTGCTTCGCCGTCGGTCTCCGCAATTTCACGCGTCAGCTCTATAACGCGCAGGGCCAGGTTAACGACGCGATCGTGGCTGGCTCGGCCTGTCAGGGCGCGTACAAACCGTGGACTGCTACGTACGAAAGCCACGAGGCTCGCATTGCCATGCTGTGAGACTGTCCATAACAGCTTCACCCAATCATCGAAGATCGCCGGTAAGGTCCGCAGAATCTCACCGCCGGTGATCAGAACTTGCAGAGCTGAACCGCCGCCACGTTCGAGAAATCCGATCGTGGTATCGAGAACCTTCAAGCCATCGTGCGGATTGAGATCGGCTAGCGATGATGGGAGCGCTGTCCAGGCATCGGCTGCGATGCCGCCGGCCCGGGCCGCAAACTCCGCCGCCAGCTCAATCCCTCTTCGGGTTACTTCTGTACTCCCAATTCGCTGCAGACGCTCAATGACTTCAGGCGCCTGGTTCAGAAAGTCGGAGCTGTGTTTCGCTGAGCGGCGGGCAATCTCATTGGCGACTTCGAGAACGAAACTCAACAGTTCGTGGTCGCTGATAGTCCTGGCAAGCGCGGGCAGGTTTCGAAACGTTTCTGTAGCGATCAGTGACGAGAGCGTGATTTGCCGCGAACAGAGTTGGAAAACTAGCTTGCGAATGGATTCGGGAACTTCCTTAAAGCTGGCCACTCCTTCAGCAAAGAAAGTAATCGCGGTTTCAACGTCGGCTATCGCCAACCGCCGGCCCAAATCGCCCCATGAACGCAGCTCGGCTGCGTCGAGAGTTGCAGCCGCCTCAGGCGCAGCGCGCAGAAACTCCACACCGGCGCGCAGAGAGACGCCGGCGATTGCGACACCCGTTTCCAGCGACGCTGCCGATTGTTCGAGCGGCAAACTCGCGAGTTCCCGCGTCAACTTGAGAAATGATTGACGCTCGGTGGAGTGCTCTTGGGACTGCAGATCGGCACTCAGCTCGCCTTCAGTACCGCGCTGTTTTTGGCTATCTTCTTTCAATGTTGCCCCTGGAGACGAAGTTAGAGTAATGAGCCTTTCTCAAAAAGATATGAGTGACAAACCCCTCTCCTGAAATAGCCAGGTCGCCATAGCTCCGGAGGAGCCGAATGTTTATAGCCTCGGCTAGCTGTCAAATAATCCTCGCTCTGGGGTTTCGACCTCGCGTTTCTTCATTTCGTGCGGCTCGATTGGATCTTGTCGTTAAATAACCGTCGTCACGATCTCGCGAATGCTGCGTTGCAGCTCGCGGTCGTCGGTTATAGGCGAGCACATCGCCACTTCCGCGGCGGTAACAGGCGGGATGCCGAGCGTAATTAATTGAGCGGCGTAAATCAGGAGTCGGGTGGAGACGCCTTCTTCCAAACCGTGTCCGCGTAAATTTCGGACCTTCTGGCCGATGAGCACGAGATCGCGAGCCGTACCTTCATCAACTCCGCCTTCACGCGACACGATCTCAGTTTCCATCTCTGCGGGAGGGTAGTCGAAATCGATTGCCACGAAGCGTTGCCGCGTTGATTGCTTCAAGTCCTTGAGAATGGACTGATAACCCGGGTTGTAGGAAACAACCAGCATAAAATCTGCCGGAGCATCGAGTATTGTGCCGCGCTTTTCAATAGGTAGCCGTCGGCGATGGTCGGTCAGCGGATGAATGATAACAACAGTATCTTTGCGCGCTTCGACAACTTCGTCGAGATAGCAGATAGCACCGTTGCGGACGGCCGAGGTCAGTGGGCCGTCATGCCAGATAGTCTCTTCTCCTTCAAGCAAAAACCGCCCGACAAGATCCGTAGCCGACAAATCTTCATGGCAAGCGACGGTGATCAAAGGGCGCTCGAGCCGCCATGCCATGTGTTCGACAAAACGCGTCTTACCACAACCGGTCGGACCCTTGAGGATCACTGGCAAGCGCGCTGAGTGGGCCGCCTCAAAGAGATCTACTTCCCGCCCAATCGGCAGATAGTATGGCTCCTGAGCAACTCTATATTCTTCAATGGCTGATTCAGGCATAAGTAAGGGTTAGGGTTTCGAGTTTCGTGTTACGAGTTTCGAGTTCATCCCATCAGAACGAAGTCAGATCCAGTGAAACCTGAGACGCGGTTAACTAACTTTCTTTCCTTTCGGCTCAAATTTGATTGCTTTGACAAGCTGTTCAAATAGTTCATGCTCCTCTGGTTTGTACAGAACCTTTGAGATGTGAAAATCAACCCAGAAGCCATCCACTACAAACTCGGCATACATGTTCTGTTGCTGAAAGCGCACGCCTCTAAACGATGGCATAAAAAACTCAAAGTAACTAACATCCCCGATCTGAGATAAAGCAATGTTCTGTGGATTCTCCCACATGGGGTTACCCGCCTGCCAGACCATGTCGCGGCATGCTTTGCTGTCCTTGCACTGAGAGGCAGGCTCGATAAAGAAAGATACATTCAGACGGGATTTCTCGTCTGTTAGGTAGAAATAACCAGATGTTCCGTCGGGCTTCACCTCTTGCTGTGCCACCTTAAAGTCACCGGCGGGCAACGTCAGCTTCCACGGAGCAGCGGGAACGGTAAACGACATTCGCTTCTCTTCGCCTGGGCCAACTGCGAATGCGATTTGAGCTGTGGCAAGGAAGCCAATCAGTATGCCGAACATACGCAACAGGCTTAAAAAGCGGTTTCTATTCACTAGTTTCTCCCAATGCACTCTATGAGACGAGCTTCTTATTAGTCAGTTGAGGCTTCGGGGTCTGGCTGTTATCCTTAGTTCTTCGGGTGGTTCCCGTTGGAGAAATATCTTAGCACCTGCGCAAGCGCAGTCTGAAACACGGGCGGAAGTCGATCAGTTGGAGCGTTTCAGTTGAACTAGAGACATGAAGTTAGCGGTAGCAATGTCTGGTGGGGTGGATTCGTCGGCAGCGGCGGCAATACTCAAGGACCAGGGCCACGATTTGGTCGGCTTCACGATGCAGTTGTGGAACCAACGCCGCGGCATAAGTGTGGACGAGAATGGCGATCCACTTCCTTCTCGCTGTTGCTCACTCGACGATGTTTACGACGCGCGCCGCGTTGCGGAGGAATTGGGCTTCCCGTTCTATGTGCTTAATCTCGAACGCGAATTCGAACGCGATGTAGTCCAACCGTTCGTAACAAGCTACCTCAATGGCGAGACGCCGATTCCGTGCGTTTCCTGCAACAGCCGTCTGAAATTCGCTTCGCTGGACCAACTTGCCGCCAGCCTGGGGTGCGACAAAGTGGCAACCGGCCACTATGCGCGCGTCGAGTATGATGAGCGATCGCATCGTTACCGTCTTTTTCGTGGCCGCAATCTACAGAAGGATCAGTCGTACTTTCTGTGGGAGTTAACACAGGAGCAATTATCTCGAGCGTTGTTTCCCCTGGGAGAGATGTCGAAACCGGAAGTGCGCGAAGTTGCGCGGGAACACAGCCTGGCGGTGGCAGAGAAACAAGAATCGCAGGAGATCTGTTTCGTTCCTGACGGCGACTATGCCGGTTTCATCGAGCGGTACCTCGATAGCGAAGACGCTGCAGAACGTTTGCCGGGCGAAGGTGAGATAGTTGACACAAACGGGACGTTAATGGGCCACCATGCAGGTATTCATCATTACACCATTGGGCAGCGACGCGGAATCGGCATTGCCGGCGCCCAGCCGCTGTATGTCATCAACATCAACGCGCCGAGGAACCAGATAGTTGTTGGCAGCCAGGACGAGTTGCTGGGAGAGGAATTCATCGCTGCCGGCGTTAATTGGGTCGCATTTGACCGGCCCGATGGTGAGGTGAGGGCAGAAGTGCGCGTGCGTTATCGTCATTCCGCGTCCCCGGCTACAATCATGCCACTCGAGAACAACCGGGTTCGCGTCAATTTTGACGAACCTCAGCGTGCCATCACCCCTGGTCAGGCTACAGTGTTTTATCGTGGCGATGAGGTAGTCGGCGGCGGCTGGATCATTAAAACTTCTGGGGGGAAATGGGGAAATGGTTAAAGGGTGAAAAGGAGTAGGGGGAAGGGCGAAAGAAAGCATTCAGCGGCCCAGTCTCTTTACCCTTTCCCCTTTTACCCCTTCCCCTTTTGCCCTTTTCCCCGTTCCCCCTTCGAAAACCTTTTTGCCGCTCCGAACGTACATATACCCCCGCATGACTCTGGACTAATTACACAACTATAAGGCAGGAAAGAATATGGCAATGTCGAGCACAAGAAAGACTGTTCTGATTATTACAAGCATTTTAGTTGGCCTTTTTTTGATGGTGCTGATCGGAGTCGCTGTTTTGGTCGCCGCCTTTCGGCGTAGCGAGCCCGCCATCGCCGACAACAGCGTGCTCACGCTGCACATTGCCGGCGCCTTGCCGGATTACGTTCCCGACGATCCTTTGAGGAAGTTCTTCGGCGGCACGACTAATTCACTCTCAAGCCTCGTTCTGCAATTCCAGAAGGCCAAGGTAGACAAGCGCATCAAAGCTATCCTCCTCGAGATTGACATGTCCGGCACCGGCTGGGGCAAGTCAGAAGAGATTCGCGACGCCATAACGGATTTCCGATCTTCCGGCAAACCTGTCTATGCCTACATGGAATACGGCATGAACAAGGAGTACTACATCGCCACCGCTTGCGACAAAGTTTACTTGGCGCCGCCGGGAGAGTTGTTCATCAATGGTCTGGCCGCTGACGTCATGTTCTTCCGTGGTTCGCTCGACAAGCTCGGTATCTATCCCGACATCTATCAGATCGGAAAATACAAGAGCGCGGGCGACATGTTCACACGCAAGGAGATGTCTGACGCCCATAAAGAATTCATGAATTCGCTGCTTGACGATCTCTTTAATCGTTATGTCGACGCTATTGCCAAGGCTCGCGGCAAATCTGCTGACGAGGTGCGCGCGATTATCGATGACGCTCCATACGGCGCAGCCAAAGCTAAAGAGGTGGGCCTCATTGACGGTGTAGGTTATAGAGATGAACTTGAAAAAGAGTTGAAGACAAAGCTGGGTTATAAAGCATCAGAGGACCTCCGACTGGTAAAAGGCTCCGATTACAAGGATGTCCAACCTGAGTCTCTTGGTCTCGATGAGGGCGAAAAGATCGCAGTGATCTACGCTACAGGTGATATCGGCTCCGGACAATCAGAGAACAGCCCGAGCGGCAACCAGTCGATTGGTTCCGACACTTTGTCGAAGGCAATCAACGACGCGCGCGAAGATAAATCGATCAAGGCAATTGTCATCAGGGTGGATAGTCCCGGCGGTTCGGGTCTGGCATCGGACATTATCTGGCATGCGGTGGCTGCGGCAAAAGAGAAGAAGCCGGTTGTGATCTCAATGAGCGACGTGGCTGCTTCCGGCGGCTATTACATCTCCGCCAGCGCCAGCAAGATTGTTGCTCAACCTTCCACCATCACCGGTTCGATCGGAGTGGTGGCTGGAAAACCCGTGGTGCGTGGCTTTTACGACTGGCTGGGTATCTCCAACGAATACATTCTTCGCGGCAAGAACGCCGGAATGTTTCGCGAGACTGAGAAATTCACGCCTGAGGAGCGAGCCAAGTTTGAAGATTGGATCAAGACAACTTACTACAACGACTTTGTCCCGAAAGTCGCCCAGGGGCGCAACAAGGATGCCGCCTACGTCGACTCCGTCGGTCAAGGTCGCGTCTGGACGGGCTCACAAGGTAAAGAGCGAGGACTGGTGGACGAATTTGGCGGATTGGACCGCGCGATCGAAGTCGCGAAGGAGCTGGCAAAGATTCCTAAAGACAAAGGTGTGCATCGCGTGATCCTTCCTTATCCGCGCACTGTTCTTCAGGAACTGTTCAATGAGGGCGACGAAACGAGCGCTCAAACAAAACAAAAGGAAGCGGTGTTGGCCGCACTGCCTGAGGACGCGCGCCGGGCGATGCGCTACATGGCTTTGCTTGATCACATGAAGAGTGGTGACTCGATGCTGCTGATGCCTTTTGATCTGCGTATCAAATAGCAGAAGGCAGAAGGCAGTCGGCAGGAGCAGACGGCAGTCGGCAGGAAGAAAACATTTTCCATATATCATTTCAGATTTTTCATTTGTCATTTAGAACATTGCACGAAAGTTGAATGGCAAAATGGAATCGATAAATGAAAATCGATAATCGCATCCTTCTGTCGACTCATGACTCGCGACCGCCGCCTGTCCAAATGACAAATGTGAAATGTGAAATGACAATTGGAAAACTTGCTTCCTGCCGCCTGCTCCTGCCGCCTGCTCCTGCCGACTGCTCCTGCCGCCTGCCTACTGCTTGCTGATTTTCTCGAGGCCACCCATGTAGGGCCGTAACGCTTCAGGAATAACAATTGATCCGTCTGCCTGTTGAAAGTTCTCCAGGATCGCAATCCACGTTCGCCCGATCGCCAGACCAGATCCATTCAACGTGTGCACAAACTCAGGCTTCGCTCCGCCCGCGCGACGAAACCTAATTTGCGCACGCCGCGCCTGAAAATCAGTGCAGTTGGAACACGACGAAATCTCCTTAAACTCGCCGTACGACGGCAACCAAACCTCGACGTCATACGATTTCGCGGCGGAGAATCCCAAATCACCCGTTACATGTTCGACCACGCGATAATGCAAGCCGAGCTTCTGGAGAATCGATTCCGCATCACGCGTCAAACTCTCCAACTCGTTGAACGACTCTTCGGGCGTCGTCAGTTTTACCAATTCAACCTTCTCGAACTGATGCTGCCGGTACATGCCGCGCGTGTCGCGACCATAGCTGCCGGCCTCGGAACGAAAACATGGCGAATACGCAGCGAAGCGCAGCGGCAGTGAAGCGGCGTCAAGTATTTCGCCCGCATGATAATTGGTGACTGGCACTTCGCCGGTGGGAATTAAATAAAGAACGCGTTCGTCGGTAAGTTTGAAAAGATCCTCTTCAAACTTCGGCAACTGCGCCGTTCCAAAAAGTGCGTTGGCGTTGACTATGAAGGGCGGCAAAGTCTCGGCGTATCCATTTTCCCGCGTCTGCACGTCGAGCATGAAGTTGACCAATGCCCGGCTCAGGCGCGCGCCTGCTCCATTCAATATTCCAAACCGCGCTCCGGAGATTTTCGCTGCGCGCTCGAGGTCGAGAATGTCGAGAGCTGTTCCCAGGTCGACGTGATCCTTGAGTTCGAAATCGAATTCCGGTTTTGTACCCCAACGCCTTACCTCGACATTCTCCGCTTCGCCTTTGCCGACCGGAACGTCTTCCGCAGGAAGATTGGGAAGCGAGACCAGAAGATCCCGCATGCTGGTTTCAGCTCGGTCGCGCAACTGGTCCAGCTCGGCTATGCGT
>DATBRN010000294.1:0-11035 GCA_036560225.1 Pyrinomonadaceae bacterium
GTACATCCTCTGCCGAGTGGTGGTAACGAGTCATCGTGGTAGTAGTAGCCCACGCGAAGTAATCGTGCAACACGCGTCGGAGGCGCTCGTCGTGCGCGAGCCCGACATCTTCCAGCGCCTGATCGAAACACGCGATCGCCCGCTGGTCCATCTCCCCGTGCGGCCCGTTGCCGCTGTGAATCCGGACCACAGAGGTCTCATCACCATACCGGTCGGAGTAGGTCGTTGGCCCACCGAGTGCCTCCGCCCAGTACGCGGCAAGGCGCTCGGTGTGCTGCGGGTGGAATCCGTGGCTGAAGGCGTGGCTCACCACTTCGTCCTCTAACACCCGCGTGTGCCACGCGCTGGCTAACCTCAGCAGCCCGTCGCGACCACCTGCGGCTTCGTAGACCGTCTGCATGGTTCCAGGATTGTATTTCAAGGATAGTCAAAACGAAACGCCTATTGCGGATAGTGATGCTGTGGCGCTCCAGTTGCAGCTAATGATCTTCGGGCTTCTTAACTCCGCGCTTTGCTAGTGGGGGCACATGCGCGACGCCTGAAAGCAGCGTTGGTTTTGATGGTGAAGGCAGCAGAATCTCGATGGACGCACTGACAAGCAATCTGTCCTGGAGATGCGGCAATGGACTGCCCCACTTGTAGTTCACGGCTGGGGCTTTGGCCGTGATCAGATAACCGTCTATTTTTTTCGGCTCGTCTATGTAGCCGATCAGGAAACACTGAAGCATTACCCTTACGGAAGTGGTTACTTCATGGCCACACGTGAAAGGCGATGGCGAGTTAAATCGAGGGATCGAATTTCGGCTTGGCAAAGTGAGGGTTTTGAGTTCAGATGAGGCCAATATCTTTGGCCTTTAGGGCGGCTTGGGTCCGATCGCGGACCTCCAACTTTCCGAGAATGTTCGAAACGTAATTCTTTACCGTGCCTTCGGCCAGAAAGAGTGCGCCAGCGATCTCTCGATTGCTGGCACCTTGCGCAATGAGACGAAGTATTTCGAGTTCACGTTCGGAGAGTGGCTCGATTACCGTATTGGTTCCCACTGTTTTCCTGCTCAGGCGTGTGAATTCGGCCACGACTTTAGCGGCGACAGAAGGTTGAAGAAATGTTTCTCCACGGGCTGCAACGCGAACAGCTTCAGCTAGCTTCTCTGATGAAGCGTCCTTCAACAGGTAGCCCACGGCGCCGGCGCGCAAACCATCGAACACCATTTCGTCGTCGTCGAATGTGGTTAAGACAATGACGCGACTATTGGGTTGTTCTTCCTGTAGGCGGCGCGTAGCTGCTACGCCATCAAGCACGGGCATCTGCAAGTCCATCATCACCACTGAGGGCAGGAGCGAACGTGCGAGCCTGATGGCTTCCTCTCCATTTCCGGCTTCGCCGACGACTTCAAAATCCGTCTGCACAGAAAGAAGCGTGTGCAACCCTTCGCGGAAAAGTGGCTGGTCATCAACCAAAAGAATCCTGATCGGCGTCATGTGGGCAACTCCACTTCCAGCGAAAATCCTTTGCCTGCCTCAGTCTCCACTCGCACCACGCCATTCAGCTGCTGGACCCTTTCACGCACTCCAAGCAAGCCAAAGCCGCGTTCTGAGTCAGTGCTGCCCAGCCCATCATCTTTGATGCGCAAATGAACCAGGTGTTCGGCGCTATAGTCCAAATAGATCTCAACGATGTTGGCGTGGGCGTGTTTTCCGACGTTCGTTAGAGCCTCTTGTGCCGCGCGGTAAAGCGTAAGACTGGCTTGAGGAGTCAGCGGGCGAGTTGGGCCGGCAACTACACACTGTGTGCGCACCCCCGCAGCATTCCATTGTTCAACCAGCTTAGCCAGAGCCTCTGGGAATGGACGGCCTTCAATCGGAGAGGCGCGCAAGGCGGCCACTGAGCGCCGAACCTCCGCGAGTCCTTCCTGCGTCAGCGCTTGTGCGTTCGACAGGTGGTCCAGCGCCCGTGGACGATCTTGCTCAAGAATCGCCTGCGCCGCGCTGATCTGCACGTTAACCACGGTCAGATAATGCCCCAGGCTGTCGTGTATCTCGCGCGCTAGACGATTGCGCTCTTTCGTCGTCGCCAATTCTTCGACTTGCGATGCGTGGTCCCGCAGCTGCTGGTTAGCTTCCGCAAGTTGGGTACGAGCATCGCGCTCGCTTGCCGCTACTCGAGTGAAGACTGCGACGAATACGATGCCCGTGCCGTAGACGAGCGCAAGCGCAATGGCGTCGACCCATCGGCTGCGCAGGATTAAGGGCATGACGAGCGTGACGTAAATCAATATGCAGATCGGGATCATTCCTGCCAGGGGCAACAGCAAGGCGCTCTGCCCGGCAAGGGGCAGTAGGATCAGCGAAAGCTCTCCTACAGAACCCCGCAACAGAATAAGAGTGGACGAGAGCAAGAGCTGAATCATGAAGTACGCAGCTGCTGCGAGCAATGATCCAGAGCGGCGGCAGAATGCGAAACCGTACGTGCCTACGACCAGGTATGCGGCACCGACAGCGACGAGCAGCGCAACTTCCCAGGCAGGTAAAGAACGTCGGGAGTAGATTAAGGCGGCAGCGGCGGAAGCGTACGAAGCGCAAACAACAATCACAAAAGCAATATTGGCGCTGCTGAAAACCTTGGCGTGTTTAAGTGGCTCGGAATTCACGCTTATCGCTTCGAGGAGATTCTTCGGATTAAGCAGTCATCAGTCTAATACAGTTTCAGGGCGGCAGATAGTGACTTTAGTCACATTTGGTTGCGTAAGAGTCACTCAAAAAGGTGACTGAGAAAGTGACTAATGGCACCTCAATGAATCTCTGAAAAGGTGTAGTTATGTAGCTCCAACGCTTTCTCGAATGTAAGGAAGATCCTATGAGTGCGCCGAAAACAATTATGCATCTGACTTGTTCTTGCGCACGACGGTCTTGCGCGAGCATTAACAATCAATTGTGATGTAGCTTGACTTTTATCTACCGGAAGAAAAGAAGGATACGATGCCCAAGGAAACTCCGGCGATTTTTGGCCGAATCAAGAAGCGTTGGCGGGCACCGCTTCGTCGGGGCGACCCGGAACACGAGCTCGACGACGAACTGCGCTTTCACCTAGAACGTGAGAACGTGCAGAATCTTAAGGCAGACGCACAAGATGCTCGGCACGCCGCCCTCAAGTCATTAGGTCGCCTTGAACAGTCGCAGAAAGAACGCCGCGATTCCCGCAACGTTAGGCTGGTCGAGCAACTCTGGCAGGACTCACGTTACGCGGTGAGACTGCTAATCAGGAGTCCCGGATTTACGGCGGCTACGCTTGTCATTCTGGCTGTAGGCATTGGCTCTATCGGCACCATTTTTAGTGTGGTGAATGGCGTAGTGTTGAAGCCACTTCCTTACTCAGAACCGAATCGCCTGGTGCGCATCTATGGGGCATGGCCGCAGGGCAGCCGAGAAGGGATTTCGCCCCCTGACTTTTTCGATTACCGCAGCCAGGTCTCGTCCCTGGACGCAGTTGCCGCTGAGAGCACCTTTGCATCAGTGCTAAGTCTCAGCGGGGGCGAACAGCCTGTTCAGCTGAACGTCCGTATGGTGAGCGCCGGTTTTTTCCACTCGTTGGGAATAACCCCCCTAGTGGGCAGGGAATTCAGGACTGACGAGGAGATATGGGAAGGACCGAACCTGGCAATGCTGAACTATGACCTCTGGACCAAGCGGTTTGGCGGCGATTCTTCCATTGTTGGTAAGCAGATTACTTTGAATGAGAAGGCTCACACCGTGGTCGGTGTGCTGCCGCCATTCTTCGATTTAGCCGGTTCTGCCGACGTTTACCTGCCGCAGCAGCAGAAAATCGAAGCGATGCGCAAGATACGCTCGCAGACGGTCATTGGCCGTCTCAAACCTGGAGTCGAAATACAGCAGGTTCAAAACGAGCTAAACCTCATTTCATTGCGTTTGGCGGAGACCTATCCTGATGTGAACAAGAGCTGGCGCACGTTTGTATTGTCGCTGCACGAGGAAGTTGTGAGGAACGTCCGGCTGGTTATGTTCATGTTGCTGGTCGCGGTGGTGTTGGTGGTGTTGATTGTTGTCACCAATCTCGCCAACCTGATACTCGCCAAAGTCGCTGGACAGCAAAATGAGATTGCGGTGCGCGTTGCCTTGGGAGCTTCACGGTTCCGGGTGGCCCAACAGTTATTAACGTTCACCACAATCATGGCTTTGTTGGGTGGCCTACTAGGTATAGGGCTCGCCTACTTCGTTATCGCCCTCGTGAAGCGGTTGGGCCCGGCGAGTATTCCACGGCTCTCCACGATCGCGATTGATTTCTCTGTGCTCACTTTTATGTTGCTGGTGTCAATCGTGATTGGAGTGTTTCTGGCAATAGTACCGATGA
This sequence comes from Pyrinomonadaceae bacterium, assembly GCA_036560225.1. Classification (GTDB taxonomy): domain Bacteria; phylum Acidobacteriota; class Blastocatellia; order Pyrinomonadales; family Pyrinomonadaceae; genus PSRF01. Next base: position 4,367 of record DATBRN010000294.1, read on the forward strand.
CGTGGATCAGGCACATGGCAGTCTCTGACAGCTTGAAGCAGGGAACGCGCGTTCTGGGCTCCCGGTTGTGCAAGCTGCAGACCGGGTTTATTGTGGCTGAAATCGCTCTCACTATGGTTTTGGCCGTCGCAGCCGGTTTGCTCATTCACAGCATGGTACAATTGCAGCAGGTTGATCCCGGATTTAAAGCCGACCACCTGCTTACGACTCGCATCGCTATTCCTGCCAACAAGTACACTCCCAGGGAAAAACTGTCCGCGTTTTGGCGCGAACTCATTGAGAAACTCGAAACGGTGCCCGGTGTTGAATCGGCTGCGGCTGCCAGCACACTACCTTTGAGCGGGTTCGGCAATGTCACTCCTTTCAAGGCGGTCACGGCCGACAAAAAAGAATACCTCTTCTCTTCGAACAATGTGTCTGCGAATTATCTGCCATCTATGAGAGTGCCCTTGTTGGCCGGTCGCCATTTTTCTTCTTCTGATAGGGAAGGAAAGCCTGTAGTTATCTTGATTAATGAGGTGTTCAAACACGATGTCTTCGGGGCTGATGATCCTATTGGAAAAGAACTTGAATTTCCGGTAAACACTTTCAAGAAGGCTACTGTCGTTGGTGTTGTAGGCAATGTCCATCAGTCCAGTCTCGCCGCCGAACCCGCTCGTGAAGTTTACATGTCGCTGGAGCAGGTGCCAGTGCTGACTTACAGCCTCGTCGTTCGCACCAAACAGGATCCAGCAGCTATAACTAAGGCGATTCAGCAAACCGTGTGGTCAATGGATCCGAATCAGGGTATGGCCTCATTCGTAACCATGGACGAAGTTATTGAACTTAGCCTTACGCAAGAACGATTCCGAACATTTGCTTTTGTGTCGTTCTCATTCGTGGCCCTCATTCTCTCGGCAATTGGGCTATACGGTGTTCTCAGCTATGTTGTTACTCAGCGGTCCCGGGAGATCGGAGTTCGCATGGCCTTAGGAGCAAAGCAACAGGACATTTTGAAGCTAATTCTTGGAAGAGGGATCAAGCTGACAGCAATCGGTCTGGCGATCGGCACGGGAATGACCGTTGTCCTTACTAAAGTGCTTAACAGCCTTTTATTTGGAATCGATGCCTTCGATCCGGTGACGTGGACTACTGTACCGGCACTGATGGTCATGATTAGCATAGCGGCCAGCAGTATTCCGGCGTGGCGTGCTTCAAGGATTAATCCCATCCATGGGCTCCGCAGTGAATAACACAAGACGGGGTCCTTGCGGCAAGAACTCGGTTACTCAAAGTCGCGCCTGCACCGGTTCCAGCGGAGCGCGCCAATGAATGCTTCGACTATCATCAACATCTCAGGACGCGCCCGCTGACGCTAGGCATTAGGCGGCATACAACGAAGAGGCGCACCATCGAGGCCGACAGGAGGCGATGCCATGATCCGGCACCTAATCCGCATGGGCGCAGCGATAGCATTGCTCGCCGTGTGCATGTTCCTGCCGTTTCTTCCAGGGGAGTACGACGGACTGGCGGTAACACTGTCCTCCATGTCTCAAGTGTTTGGAATGGCCGGTCTATTGCTGGTCCCGCTCGGGGCGATCTGGCTTGCGCACGAGTATAGAAGACGCACGAAGCAATCCGACACGGGCTCCAGCTGGAACTGGGGATACTTGTTCGGGCTCGCGTCCATCGGGGCCGCGACTCTCGTCGCCGTGGTCGTTTCACTCCCGGCATTCATCAACGTCGGCCCCTCGCTTGGGTTGGGCGTGATCGCCTTATGGGCATGTTGTGCTGCGCGGCTCGTGAACAGGCTAAAGGGTTTAGAGCGTTCGGAGCACCGGACGTTCAATGCGTCGCCAATGTATCTCGTGGTCGTGCCAATCGTGGTGGCGATCCTAAGGAGCACGCTCGTCGGTCCCGCAATCGAGTACAGCAGGAACCGTGCGATTGAGAACAGTGCCCGTCTGATCAGTGACATCGAGCGCTATCACGAAGCCAACGGGCACTATCCACCATCGTTGCTTTCGGTGTGGAAGGACTACAAGCCCGCCGTGAAGGGGGTCGAGCAGTACCTTTACGAGCCTAACGGCGAGGCGTACAACCTGTACTTCGAGCATCTCACGAGCCAGCTGGACACCCGAGAGATCGTTATGTACAACAAGCGCGATGAGCATGAGATGACCAGTCACGCCATGGACTTGCTCGTGTTGACACCGCCTGAGCTTGCCGTCCAACGCGGCTACTACGCAGTTCTTGACGCCGCGCGTCCACACTGGAAGCGCTTCTTGTTCGACTGACGCATCAGTGGATGCCGAAGGACCATGAGACGCAAATCTGTCTTGACACGGCGACCTTCCCCGGCGTTTTACAATGTGAGGCGCCTAGCTATGTACCGAGGTCCTCCTAACGTGTTAAGACTTCGCACGGCAACGTGTTAAGAACTTCGACCGGAGCTGTCACAGCTGCCATCATATGAATCGCTCGATGTACAGTGATGTCCTCTTCAATGTACGCGCGGCCTTAGCAAACGTCGCATTACTCAAGAGAGATGAAAATGAGAGATAGGTTTGCACTTTCGGAACGATGCCTTGTGAGAATTCCGCTAGTATTCATTACCTTAGCCTAGCATCTACAAACTCAACATCTCTGTACGGTCAGTCAGCGCCAGTGACAAGACTGATCCTACATCAAGCCTCGGTTAAGAATCGTACTGAAATATTCGATTCTTTGGAAGGCGCTGTACACGGTGGCTCATTCAGAATTCATAACCCTAAGGTTCACAACGCATCGAACATTTCTTTCCCGAAAGGGTTTGAGTTTCCTTGTGACGCCGTTGTGACGTAGCTAGAGATAAATTCGCGCCGGTAGCATTAAGCTCAATATAGAAGCGTATAAAACCCCTCATAAAATCGCCGTGGCTGCAACCTCTATCATTTCACTCAGTTAACAAAAAGAGCAGAGCGCCGTTCGCAATGCGGAGGCCAGGAGTTCGACCCTCCTCTCCTCCACCATTTATTTTCAACCATTTACAGCCGCCGGCAACGGTGGCTGTTTTGGCCAAGTGGCCAATACGTGGACATTTTTTCTGGAATTCAACTGCACAACGTCAACAGCCGCACGTTTGCTCTCCTCAACTGTCCTCACATAACGCATGGTCACACGAACGTCTGAATGCCCTAAAAGCTGGGCGATTGTGAAGGCGTCGCATCCTATCTCGGCGAGGCGCGTACCAAACGTAGCCCTTAGATCCTTCCATATCAGTCCTTTAATACCAGCCAGTCGGCAGGCGGTGTGAAATCCCCGTTTGGTTTCCCGCAAACATGACTCCTTTTTCTTAGGACTGACAAAGATGTAATCATCTGGTCGCAGTTGGGCCACAGGGTTGATCGCGATCTGGCGCTTCCGCGCGTATCCCTGACAATTGCCGTCCGTGTCTGTGAACGTGATCCTTTCAATGTCGAGGGCGGCGAGTGCGCGTTCGGCGTCCCACTCCGGCATCCGTGGCGGCGTGAATTCGTCGCCGACTGTCTGACTAATGACGAACCAGCGGGCCTTGTGCATGAAACTGGTGTATGTGCGTTCTCCGTTTGCGTCGTCGCCGTTGCTTTCCTCCTCGCGGCTCTTGCGAGTGAAAGGCATGCAAAGGATTAGCGCCCGCTCGCCGCGTTTGACGATGCGACCAAGCTCTTTCCACTTCGGAAACGTATTGATCGGGCCGGGCTCTAATCCGCGCATCTGACACTGCACTAGAGCCAGCACCTGATTGCCTAAGCTGTAGGGTAGGAGCCAAGCGCGTTACCGCAAGGGTACGTTTCCTAACTCCCCCCTCCGAACCGGACTTGAAACTTTCGCCTCATCCGGCTCTCCAGTAGCTCATGCCGTCTGACGAGTGAGCGGCTTACCCGCGTGCAAGTCGTCATGACAGGAAGCACAGAGCACAAGGGTCTTTCGCTGTCTGGCTGCCATATAGCGCACCCAGCGCGGTCGCTCCTTGCGTCCGTTGAGTTTGAGGTCTTTGAGTTTACGAATGTGATGGACTTCTACATTCTGCTCGGAACCACAGAGTTCGCAGAGTTCAGCCGCGAGACGGACTAGGATGTCCGGGCCGGGTCTGAATGCGATTGGTTGAAGTGGCTTGTCCTCAATGATTGCGTTTTTCTTGTAGCTTAACGAGATGCCGCCAAAGTATGAGACGAGAGGTTTCTTGCCCTCACGTTCCACGGTGACTTGATAGCAACGCCGTGGTCCATCTGAGGTGTGCCGTATGCTTTTAGTTTTCCGCTGCTCAGTTCTGATGCTCGTCTGATGTTTGGCCGCTAGGGTCCTAAGCATCGACGACGATATGAACCATTGTAGCTTCGACAGCCAGCTCAGGTTTTGCGCAAGAATGTAGTACTGCACATAGCCACGAAACTCCTGTTGGTAGCGCATTACGATTTCGTAATCGCTGGCCCAAATGAGTTCGTTTCTATGCACTACCTTCCCCTTCTTCATGTATCGGTTGCATTTCGCGTTAACTACGTCCGCAGGTATCCGCAAAGCAATTCGACCGTTTACCTTTCTGGTATGCCGGCTGAATTGATTGGTGATTTCGTAGCCAAGAAATCGCGCCGCGTCATCCGTGGCGTGAGTGATAAGAGTCTTATCTTCGGAGAGTTCAAGTTTGAGACTCTCTTTCAGAAAAGTTCTTATGCGCTCTTTGATTTGCTGGGCTTCGTCCTTTGGACCTTTGAAGCCGAGAAGAAAGTCATCCGCATATCTGACGTACGATAAGCGTCTGAACAAAGGGTCATCAGTCAACTTGGTCGGAAGCGTTCGCCGTAGCTCACGCATCTCCCTCGTTGCCTTCCAACCTTGTCGACGTAGTTTCTCGTTGTACCTGACGTTAAGTCGGTTGTACTCCGGGTTGATACGTCGCTCGCTGCCTCGGGTAAACTCTGGAATCAGTTTTCCGACAATGAATTGGTCCAGTCTGTTCAAGTAGATATTGGCGAGTAGCGGAGAGATGATTCCACCCTGCGGTGTCCCGCTAAAGGTGGGATTGAAATTCCACTGTTCGCAATAACCGGCCTTGAGCAAGCCTTCCAAGAGTTTTAAGAAGCGGTTATCGTGAACGCGCTCGCGAATGATTGACAACAAGATTTCATGGTCGATGTTGTCAAAGCATCCTTTGATATCGCCCTCAATGAACCATTTCGTTCCTGACCAAAGTCGCCTCACGGTAATAAGCGCCGTGTGACAACCTCGGTTCGGTCGAAAGCCGTGCGAGGAGTTGCTGAACTGCGGTTCGTAATACGCCTCAAGAATCGAACGCATTACTTCTTGCAGCAACTTATCGCTCCACGTCGGGATGCCGAGCGGTCGTGTCTTACCATTCCTTTTGGGAATGTTGACTCGCCGCACAGGAGTCCATTGATATCGCTCAAAACGAAGCGCTTCGATGATTCGTTGAATCTTCTGCATCGACATGCCGTCCACGGTTTCTTCTGTCATGCCCTTAGTCATGGCTCCATCGTTGCTGTAGATTCGGCCATAGGCCCTCAGATAGAGGTCTGGATTGAATAACTGTCGATAGACATCTTCCAGATGCAATCCTCGTTTGCCTCTGTCCTGGATGATGTTCAAGATTGTTTCAGCTGTTCGCATCTCGCGTACCTCGTAATCCTGAAATCGAGTTACCTGTTCCCCTTCGCCATGTAAGCGGCTTTCCCGCTCGCGGACTACTATGGGAACTCCGTCACCTTAGGACTCTCGTCCCTTAGGCGATCCCGCGTTTCTTCAAGCAGTCACGTAATAGCGCGACTTAGGTTGTCCACTCATCCCTTATTCGAATTCACTATCCGCTGCCTGACTCTCAAAGATGCATCGAACCAATTACAGAAGTTCGAGCAAGAAATCAGTGCCGTTCAGATGCTCTAACGGCAGGCTTCCATTAGCCGCGTGGAATTGGACTTCAAGCAATCAAGCTTTAACCGTATCGCGCGAGTCTTGCGGGTCATCAGTTTCAGCATCTTCTCTCTGATACCCGCGTTTCCGACATGCTGTTTTCCCCTTACTCTTTCAAGCTCAGGTTAGTCGGCTGACTCAAAGGACATTCTCTGAATCCCTTCCCAACTAAGTTGGGGTTGACTGTTCAAATAACGCGGCGCACGTAATTGTGAAACGCGCTGTAAGCTTCCATGATCAGGCCGGGTTTGTTGACTGCTTCAACTAACAAGGTTGACCATTTGGGAATGTCCACTGATCGGGTTGCGTGTCTGTCCATAATCGACGCTCCTTTCGTTTCCGTGTCTTTGGTCTGGGGGCTTAAACAGTGTTTCCCCCTCGTAGGGACGTTGGGACACGAGTGGGTGCCCGAACGTTATGGGCAGTTCGCAACGTCGTGGCTCGATGAATCGCGGTTGTTTGCGGGTCGCAAAGTAAGCGACGATGCTCCCGGTTCCTCGTCGTGTTGGGTGTTTGCTTTCATTGGTGTTGAAAATGCGTTTTCCCCCTTCCGTAGTGAAGTCGAAGCACGGGTGGCGCACAGCGATGCACCTGGAAGGTCGGAACGAAGTGGAGAGTGCGATCCGTTCCCTAGAAATGACTCGCAGAGTCAGGGATTAGGGACATGGACCAACACCGATTGGTCTTTGATAACTTGGTTTCTGTACAGGTGAAATTCCTGTCCCCTTGATGCAGGGGTGAGGC
>DATBRN010000295.1:0-6410 GCA_036560225.1 Pyrinomonadaceae bacterium
TTCTCAAGTGAGGATCGAAACTCAACTGTAATCAGCTCAGGGTTGGGAAGGTGGGCTTGCCCCGCTCTTTGGTTAGATTCAAGATTGTCTTCAATACAAAACGGTACCGCCATCGACGTTGATCGCTTGACCGTTTATTCCACGCCCTTCTTCCGACACTAATAATAAAGCGAGTGCGGCCACCTCTTCGGAAGTTACCAGACGATTCTGCGGGCTCATTCCTTCAAGGGTGGCTTTTGCTTGTTCCGCGGACACTCCGGTTCTGCGCGTGATGTTTTGCATTGCGTGCGCTGCCATGTCGGTATCCACATATCCGGGACAGATTGCGTTGACAGTAATGCCCTTTGTTGCCACTTCCAGGGCGGCCACGCGCGTTAATCCCAGCACACCATGTTTTGAAGCGACATAAGCGGAGATGTAAGGAGCTCCGACTTTGCCGGCAATCGAAGCGATGTTCACAATCCGACCCCAACCGAGCTGAATCATCGCGGGCAGTGCGGCGCGGGTGCAATAGAAAGTTCCCGAAAGATTGACGGCCAGGTGACGATTCCAATGGTCGTTGTCTGTTTTGACAATCAGTGCGCTCTCGGCGATGCCGGCGTTGTTGATCAGAATATCGGGTCCACGACCAAAGCCATCAGAGACCTCTTTGAAAAGCTTCTCGACACTGGCGACATCCGAAACATCGCAAGTAATCGGCAGTGCCTTTGTTGAATATCGATCGGAGATTTCGCGTGCGACTTGTTCCACCTGCTCAAGAGTCCGCGCAGCAATCGCAACCTGCGCACCCTCAGCAGCGAACGCCAACGCGATAGCACGGCCAATACCGCGACCGCCGCCAGTAATCAATGCGATTCGATTTTGCAGCTTCATTAGATAGTTTGAGTTTCGAGTTCCCAGTTTCGGGTTCCGAGTTCCGCAGACTCAACCTGAGCATCGGATTCTTGTCCGGACTTGTCTCAACCGTAGTTTTGCAACTTGAATCAACATTGAGTGTTCGGCCGGTCGCTACTCTACTTCCGGTACTGATGACGAGTTGTCATCTCAACTGAGTAAGTTCCTCGAACGAGGGACGCACGATTGTAATCGTTACTCCACATCAGTACCGGAAGCGGTAGCGACCGGCCGAACACTCGACCTCAGTGATAGCGACTTGGCCGAGTTGAGGTTTTCGAGCGTCCGGTTGACCTTCAACCGGAACTCGGAACTCGAAACTTTGTTACCGTCCCGAAAACTTTGGCGGGCGTTTCTCCATGAAGGCTCGTACGCCCTCGGCTCCGTCCTGCGACTGGAAGCATCTCATCTGCGCTTCTGTCTCGTAGCGAAGCATCTCTTCGAGTTCTGCCGCCTGGCTTAAATAGACCGCCTGTTTAGCGGCCGCCAATGCCACCGCAGGTGCATGACGCAGGCGTTCAGCCAGTTTGCGAGTCTCTGCTTCCAGCTCATCTGGAGGCACCACGTAATTGAGTATTCCCAACCGGTGAGCTTCCGCGGCATCGATGGTATCGCCGAGGAAAAACAGCTCGCAGGCTTTGTTGGGAGTAACGAGCCGTGGCAGAAAATAACTGCCACCCCAGTCCGGATGCAAACCCACCTTCGCGAACGATTGACTGAAAGTAGCGTTGCTGGATGCAATGCGGAGATCGCAAGCAAGCGCGAGATTGAACCCAGCTCCAAAGGCAGGTCCATTGATGGAAGCGATCACCGGCTTTGTCATCTGACGAATCGCCGTCACCACGCGACGAGCGGAACCAAGCAGGCGAGAAAACTCTTCCGCGTCATGGCGCGAGATCAACTCCGCCATTGCCGCTACGTCTCCGCCGGCACAAAATGCTCTTCCCGCTCCGGTGATTACCACCACGTGCACGCTCCGCTCGCTGCCCGCTGATTCCAGAGCTTCCGCAAGGTCGCGCCGCATATGGCCCGCGAGGGCATTCAACTTTTCCGGACGATTCAACGTGATCGTCGTGATACCGGAATCTTCATTTACGTCGATCTGCTCGTACATGTGAAAGGCGGTCAATCGTAAATAGTAAATGGTAAATGGTTAAGACAGGACTATTTACCATTTACCATTCACTATTTACCCTTAAAGATCGGTGAAAGGCGGTCAATCGTAAATGGTAAATGGTTAAGACAGGACTATTTACCATTTACCATTCACTATTTACCCTTAAAGATCGGTTTGCGCTTATTTACGTAGGCGTCGAGCCCTTCGGTAGCGTCCTCCGCTTGAAACAGTTGCTGTTGCAGTTCGCGCTCCAGCGCCAGCGCTGACTCGAAAGGAATCTCCGCACCCGTCTGCACGCTGCGCTTGATCCTGCCCACCGCTCCTGCAGCCTTGTTGGGTGTCGTAAACTGAGCGGCGTACTCCGCTACCTGTTGAGTGAACTGTTCGTAGCTCTCGGCATCGACAATCTGATTCAACAGTCCAAGTTCGAGCCCGCGCTCGAAATCAAACAGTTGCCCCGTAGCCATCAACTCGATAGCTTTTGATTTACCAACCAGCCGAGCAAGACGTTGCGTGCCACCAGTGCCTGGAAGGACGCCAAGCGAAACCTCAGGTAGTCCCATCTTGCCGGCGTTACGACGAGCAACGCGAAGATCGGCTGCCATCGCGATCTCGAACCCGCCCCCGACGCAATGGCCATTGATTGCCGCGATCACCAGCTTCGGAGTTTGTTCGAGCCGGGATAACGTTTCATTGGCGTGCAAGCAAAAGAAGTATTTGAAGGTTGGGGTCACGTTGGCTAGCATGTTGATATTAGCACCGGCAGAGAAAAACTTCTCACCGTTCCCGGTAATCACAATCACCTGAACGCTCTCATCCATACGCGCCTTGAGGATCGCGTTGTCGAGCGCCTGCATCATTTCGTAGGTGTAGGTGTTCGCTGGCGGATCATTCAGCGTTAGAAAAGCAATCCCGTCCTGCGCGCGATACTGAACGAGATCTTCCGGTGAGCTCGTTTCCTGAACCTGTGCCTCAGCTTCTGCCATTTTGAAAGTCTCCAAAGTTAGTAAAGGACCAAAGACTGAACTCTGAACTGCTTGAACTCCAGGCCCGCAGTTTTAGAGTACAAGCTTTAGCTTGCGGACTTACCCACCAGCAGCCTAAAGGCTGGACTCTAAACGCTTGAGCTCCGAACTGCTTGAGCTCCGAGCTGCTTGAGCGAACTCTCTTCACAACGGGCTGCGCCAAACGTTAAACGGCTCAGCTTTGGCTTTAGGAGCGAAGTCTAGTTGGTCTGTTGGCAATCCAGCAACAAATCCGTGCAGAAACAGGCGCATCACATTATCGACCAACTCCGTAACCTTGAGTTTCCCGCGCGGGTCATACCAATTGTAGATCCAGTTCATCATGCCGAAGAGCGCATAGGTAGCGACAGTTAGATCAACTTGAGAATTGGCATCTTGTTGTTGCTGGATCTCACTAAGAATCTTGCGAGCGAGCTTTGTATATTTGTCTTTCTTGGTGGAAACGTGCGCGTGGAGGTCGCCGGCAAGCGATTCGGCTTCGTGCGACAACACCTTCATCTCAGCCATGTTCGCGGCAAAGAATGAAAGGTGATTTTCAATGAAAATGCGGAGCTTGCTTAGCGGATCCTCCGCTTCCTTAAGCCTTTCTTCCAGACGCCCGAGCACACGTCCGAAGCAATTATCCTGGATAAGGAAGAGAAGTTCCTCCTTCGATTTGCAATAGTGGTAAAGACCCGCGAGGCTGACGTTTGTCGCACGCGAGATGTCGCGCATGCTGGTGGAATGATAATTCTTCTCAGCAAAAATCCGCGCAGCATGCCGCAGGATAAATTCTAACTTTTGATCGTGCTTGCTGAAGTCTTGCATAATCATTTCATAATCGAACATATTCAAACTCAAACGGCTTGCCTTTGATGCCGGCTGCGGGGGGTGCAATCCAATTGGCAATCTTGCCGGGCTCAGTAACTGGCTGCATCAAGCTGCGCACATATTCACGATCCTCCAAGGTCGGCAACCATTCGGCCTTCCGTTTTTCAAACTCTTCGGCACTGATTAGGTTTCCTTCGATGTCGAAATTATGTCCTGCATACTCACCGACGTGGCGGTGAAATCGCGTGCTCGGTAAGAAAAGCTTCTCGCTTATTCCTTCGTCAGCGAGAGTTTTGTTCCAACGCGCCAGGCCCTTCTCGCAGTCTCTCACGTACTCACCGCGCAACACTTCATTGAGTGCATTGCGCAAAGGAACCTCGCGGTCTTTGAGTTGTTCCTCGTCGACGACCTTCATGGTATGTATTTGCTCGGCGACAATGTGATCCTCGTACTGCTCTTGCTCTTTATAACGTCCCTTCAAGCCCGCGGCGAAAAAGTCCGCCGAGTTGGAGCTGATCTCACCACCAAAGAGATCAAGCGAATAACTAAACCAGAAATTAATGTGCCTCTGGATTATGTCGAGCGGAATACCACCCAGCTCACGCACATCACCCTGCCTCATTAACTGTGCGGTGCGCTTGACGACGCGGTTTAGACCCGTATCGCCGACAAACATGTGATGGGCTTCTTCGGTGAGCATGAACTGGCAGGTACGCGCCAGCGGCTCGAAACCTGATTCGGCAAGCGCCGAAAGCTGATACTTACCGTCGCGATCAGTGAACATCGTGAAGCAGAAAAAGTTGAGCCAATCATCACAGGGTTGATTAAAGGCCTCCAGAATTCGCGGTTTGTCTGGATTACCGCTGCGGCGTTCGAGCAGCGCGTCAGCTTCATCGCGCCCGTCGCGACCAAAGTAGCGATGCAGCAGATAAACCATTGCCCAGAGATGACGACCCTCTTCGACATTTACCTGAAACAGGTTTCGCAGATCGTAGAGCGAGGGGCAGGTCTTGCCGAGTTGTCGCTGCTGCTCTACCGAAGCCGGCTCAGTGTCGCCCTGGGTGACGATGATGCGGCGCAGAGAATTGCGAAATTCCCCGGGCACTTCCTGGTAAGCGGGCTGTCCGTAGTTGTCACCGAAACCAATCTTTGCACCTGGCTCCGCGGGCTTAAGAAAAATGCCCCAGCGATAGTCTGGCATCTTCACAAAGGCAAAGTTAGCCCAACCATCCGGCTCGACGCTGATGGCAGTACGCAAATAAACGTCTTTCTGCTGGAAGCCATCAGGCCCCATCTCCTGCCACCAGTCGAGATAATTTGGTAGCCACTTTTCCAGCGCGCGCTGGAGTTTCTTGTCTTCGGACAGGTTAACGTTGTTAGGAATGCGTTCGTATAAATTCATGATGTTCGTCCGATAAAGTTTGGTAAGCCTTCAAGATTCAAAGCAATGACTCAATTTGAGAATCTCAAAGGTTGGGAAGGTGGGCTTGCCCCCGCTGCTGGAATTCCACTCAACTGAGCGGGGGCAAGGCGGGGTCCCCAGCGGGGCAGCCCCGCTGGGGTGGTAATTCCACCTTCCTGACCCTGAGGTTTTCTATGTTGAGTCTTCTCCTAATCTTTGTGCTTTTCTCATTTCAAGTTCGCTTAAAATCAAAATGCGCTTGCGTTGGCTTCCCATAATTTGTTAGCGCACCTTCCGGTCCGACCGCATTTGGTCGTTGAAAGATCCAGTTCTGCCAGGCCGTCAAACGACCATAGATTTTTGTGTCCGTGGTTTCCGGTCCGGCAAAACGCAACGATGCTTCCATGCCAGTCAAAGCATCGGGCGACAGGGACGTCCGCTCCTCGATCGCAACTCGAATCTCATCCTCCCAATCCAATTCATCAGGGACGAAAGTTATCAAACCCGCTTCATCGGCCTCCTCGGCAGTTAACGGGCGTTCGTGAGCCAAAACCTTGTCAGCCTTATCAGGCTCAGCCAGGAAGCGCGATTGAAGTCGTGTCAAGCCGTTGCTCATGGGCAAGGCGCCCGCGTTTAGCGGGGAGACAGCCACCGAGGCCTGCTCTCCTTCAGAATCGTTAAGCATGTAACTGCGATCAGAAGCCAGCAGCAGCTCGAGTAGGTTTCCAGCAAAACAACTTCCAGGCTCAATGATTGCGAAAAAACTCTTGGCCGTTAGATCAAGACGGCGCAGCACCCGGGCCATGTAAAGAATTATCTCACGAACGAGCCAATGGTCTTTATTTGCCGCAAGCGTTTTGTCCACCGCTAGTACGTCGTCGATGTTGCCATTAGTGCGGATGCACACCAGTCCGATTTCCGGCTCGTTTACCCGCAAATTAAGCAGTGCATCATCCAACTCGCGATAGAGTTGAAGCGGCCAGTAGGCATCGCCAAGTTTCTGAATTTCCTGAGGCGTGGCCGGCAAATCACCCATCGGTCCCCGAAGAGTCAAATCAGCGTAGCGCTGTTCGCGGTTCAAAATCAGATTGACGTACTTGTACTCGACACCCGCGGGCTTCATTTCAACTTGAAGCGGATTGAGCTTAATACCGTAAAGCAA